>JBKPKF010000081.1:0-9535 GCA_046730995.1 Pseudomonadota bacterium | reverse complement strand
TCGTTGCCACGGCCGACATCAACGGGCCGATTTTCAAGCTTCCGGGCGGCGACTTCAGCATCGCGGTGGGCGTCGAGCACCGCGCGGAGAGCGTCAACGACGATCCGGGCGCGGTCTTCCACCAGCCGGATGCCGATCCACTCGTTGACGAGAATGGGGACGGCGATCCGACCAACGACTTCACCTCGCCCACCCAGTTCGTTCCGATCGTTCCGATCAAGGGCAAGTTCCACACGAACGAGATTTTCGGCGAGTTGAATGCCGACATCATCAGCCCGTCGAACGACATCCCGGCGATCTACCGCCTCGATGCACAGGCGGCGGCGCGGTATGTCAAGCACTCCGTTGCCGGAGGGGACGTGACCTGGTCCGTTGGTGGACGTTATGCCCCGATTCAGGACGTTGCGCTCCGCGGCAACTTCACGCACGCCATCCGCTCGCCGTCGATCCAGGAGGCATTCATCCCGACGAGCACCTTCTTCAGCTTCGCCACCGATCCGTGCGATGCGACTCAGCTCAACAACGGACCTGATCCGGCGACTCGACAGGCGAATTGCGCGGCGGAGGGGATTCCGGCGAACTTCAACTCGAGCACCTCGGACGCCAGCTTCCTGCAATCGACCGGCGGCAACCCCGATCTGGCCAACGAGAAATCGAACGCCTACTCCCTCGGGGCGGTACTGACTCCGCGCTTCATACCGCGCTTGAACGTTTCGGTCGATTACATCAGCGTCAAGCTGAAGAATGCCATCTCGGCATTCAGCGCCACGCAGGTCCTGAACGCCTGCTACGATTCGCCGAATCCTGCCAGCAACCCGTTCTGCGCCCTAATCACGCGTAGCCCGCCGGGACCGGCGCCAGAGGGAAGCCAAGTCACCTTCGTGGAAACAAGCTTCTTCAACGCGGACCAGCTACGCTATCGCGGCATTGTCGCGGCGCTCGACTGGAAAATAAATACGCCGTTCCTCGGCCGGTCGAGTTCGCTAGGATTCAGCGGTTCGTACCAGCACCTGTTGGAGCTGACGACGCGAGCGTTCGGCGATCAGGCGCCGACCCATAATCACGGAACACTGGGCTATCCGAAGGACAGCTTTACAGTGACGGCCAATTACCTGAACGGGCCGCTGACTCTGTTTACCAACTTGAACTACACCGGTCCGGTTACGCAGGGCGTGGATGAAGTGGATAATTTCCGCGAGCATCAGAAGTTGAAGGCGTTCACCTATGTGAACTCCGGCTTCCGCATCGACGTGGACGGCGGTCGTTTCCGCTTCTTCGGAGACATCGACAACGTCTTCAACGTCAAGCCGCCCTTCCCGGTGCCGGCTTTCGGTGGATCGGTCACTTACTTCCCGGGCGTTTTGGGACGGTACTTCCGCTTCGGAGCGGGCGTGCACTTCTAGAGCTCGAGCCTGGGCTGAAGGATCGGGCGGGAAGCTTCTGGCTTCCCGCCCTTTCTTTTGCCGGACGCTTCATCCTATGAACGTTTGATGGGGATGGGCGCAGTGCAGCCATGAGCGCCTTTACGGGGATGAGCATCGCGATCGCCGGCCTGGCGATCCTGTGGATCGCCATCGCGGCCGCGGTAGCGATCATCGCGGCGCGGAGGTTTCGGCTTGCCGAGGCGGTGCTCAGCGTCGCCCGGACCAGCGCGTCGCTTCTTGAGGCCGCGCCCGCACGTCCGTTGCTGGTTCGTCCCGACAATCGGATCGAGGTCGATCCGAGGCTGCTACGCGAACTCGGGCTCGCAGGCAGTCCGGCCCGGCTCGACGGGCTGGCGAAAAAGGGTAGCGGGATAGATCCCGGCGACCTCGAAGCGCTTGCCGCCGACATCGAAACTGCGCGGGTCTCGGCGCAGCGCCTGGTCCGAACAGTTCGAACTCACGGCTCGGCACGCGTTTTCGAAGTTCGCGGCGGGCCCGCTCCGGCGCCGGAGCCGCCTGGAACTTTGCTTCTGTGGTTCTACGACACGAGTGCCGGCGAGGAGGATCGCGCACGCCTTGGGCTGAAGTTGCAACAGACTGAAAGCGCCCTCGATTCATTAACGCACCTCATTGAAGCCGCGCCCTTCCCGATGTGGTACCGGGGCCCCGACCTCAAGCTCGGCCTGGTGAACACCGCTTTCGTCTATGCCGTCGAAGGCCGCGACGCCGCCGACGTAATCGCGCGCGGACTCGAATTGGTCGACGATGCGAGTGCCGGCAACCCGACCGAATCGGCCCGCAAGGCACTTGAGAGCGGAACCGTCCAGTCGCGCATGATTCCGGCAATCATCCACTCGGAACGCCGAATGTTGCGCATCGTGGACGTGCCTCTGTCCACATCCGCGGTTGCCGGATTTGCGATCGACATACAGGAGCTCGAAGATTCCCGCGCCGAACTCGCCCGGCATATCGAATCCCAGCGGGAGCTGGCTGACCGAATGACGGCGGGAACCGCTCAGTTCGACGCGGAGCGCAGCCTGAGCTTCTTCAACCGGCCCTTTGCGATGATGGCGCAGCTCGATTCCGAATGGCTCTCCGAACAACCCGAATTCGACCGCGTCCTCGAACGGATGCGAGACAATCAGCGACTACCCGAAACGCGCGATTTCCCAGTGTGGAAGGAAGAGCGTCGGGCTTGGTTCAGCAGCCCCGACGAGGTCATCGAAGAAGAATGGATGCTGCCCAACGGCGATCATTTGCGCGTCGTCGCGCAGCCGCTTCCAGACGGCGGGTTGAGGCTTTTCCTTGAGGACCGGACCGAACAGCTGCGGCTCGCTTCGGCGCGCGATACATTGCTTCGGGTTCGTGCGGCCACGTTCGACAATCTGTTCGAAGCGATCAGCGTCTTCGCGAGCGACGGGCGTCTCTACCTGTGGAACCGCAGGTTCATCGAGGATTGGGAACTCGACGAGGAATGGCTGACCGAGCATCCGCGGGTCGACGAACTTGTCCCGGCAATGGCGCGCAAGCTCGTGAACCCGACGGCCGCCGCGCAAATCCGGGAAATGGTCCGCCAGACGACCAACGAGCGGCAGTCATCCAACGGGCGCGTCACGATGACCGACGGGCGGCATTTCGCCTTTGCGGCCGTTCCGCTTCCGGACGGGAACGCCTTGTTCACCATGGTCGACGTTACGGACTCGACCCGCATCGAAGCAGCACTTCGCGAACGCGCCGCCGCGCTCGAAGCCGCGGACCGGATCAAGACCGACTTCGTTGCGAACATGAGCTACGAACTGCGTACTCCATTGACCTCGATCGGAGGCTTCGCCGAGATGCTTGCCGCCGGTTATGCGGGCAAGCTTTCAGCGACTGCCGCCGACTATGTGAATGCAATCCTCGAGGCAGTCGGCCGCCTGTCAAAGCTGATCAACGACGTGCTCGATCTCACCACCGGCGACACACGCGCGGCGGCGCTGGAGCGCGAGCGGGTCGACCTCGCCGGTCTCTGCCGGACCGCAGTTGAAACGGCTCGGCCTAGGGCTGAGGAAAAAGCGCAGAAGCTCGAAACCCAGATTTCGGATTCCGCAGGATTCATATTCGGCGATGTTCGCCGGCTCCGCGAGTCGATCGAACATGTCCTCAACAATGCGATCGCCTACACCGACCGGAAGGGCCGGATCGTTCTTGAAGCCGATGGCGACGATGAGAAGGCCGTGATCCGGATCAGCGATAACGGTTCGGGAATATCCGCCAAGGACCTGCCGCGCGTGTTCAACCGCTTCGACCGAGTCGTTGAAGAGGGTGTCCGGGGCGAGGCAGCGCTCGGCCTTGGACTGCCGCTGACGCGCCAGTTCATTGAAGCTCATGGCGGCACGGTCGAACTCGAATCGAAAAAGGGTAAGGGCACGAAGGTGACCCTGACCATTCCGCGCGGGACCAAATGATCCTTCACGACGAGCCGGCGACGGCGGCGATCGGCGCGCAACTGGCTGGGCTCGCGCGTACTGGGGACGTGATCACGCTGTCGGGACCGCTCGGAGTGGGCAAGACCGCGCTTGCCCGCGGATTCATTGCGGCACTCGGCCATCAAGGAGAGGTCCCAAGCCCGAGCTTTGCACTTGTCCAACCCTATGAGAGTCTCGATCCGCGCGTCTGGCACGTCGACCTGTACCGGATTGAGGACCCGTCTGAGATTGAAGAACTTGGGCTCGATTCCGCCGCCGATGCGGTCTTGCTCGTCGAGTGGCCAGAGCGGGCGGGCGAAGTGGCGTGGCCGGATGCCCTCGCTTTGTCGCTCGATTTCGGGCCGGACGGCGACAGAATCTTGACAGCGAAGGTACCCCCGTCATGGGAGAACCGATGGCATCTTCGATGAAACCCGCCTTATGAAGCCTCCTGCTCATGCGCCTGAATTCCTTGCCCGTTCCGGCTGGGAGGGTGCGGAGATCCTCCCGCTTGCCGGCGATGCATCGTTTCGCCGTTACTTCCGGGTGGTGACCAAGGATCGCACCGCCGTCCTGATGGATGCACCGCCTCCGCACGAAGACCCGCGGCCCTTCGTCGCCGTTGCCGAATGGCTCGCTTCGGTCGGCTTGAGCGCCCCGAAGATCATCGCTCGGGATCTCGAGAAAGGCATGCTGCTGCTGGGGGATTTCGGGGACTGGCGAATGCGCGAGTTCCTCGACGAAGATCCGGCGCAGGAATGCGAACTCTACCAACTGGCGACCGACGTCCTCGTTCACTTGCACCAACACTCACCAATGCCAGGGCTCAGGCCGCACGGCCTCGATCAATGGATCGAAGAGCTCAAGCTCTTCACCGACTGGTACTGTCCCGCGGTCGGGCTGGAAGTCGACGCGGATTCCTATGTAGCGGCATGGAACGAGGCACTTGGGCCGGTCGCCAACGACGGGCTCGGCCCGGTGACCGTGCTGCGCGATTATCATGCGGAAAATGTCATGCTGGTCGACGGCCTGGAGGGCATTGACCGGTTCGGGTTGCTCGACTTCCAGGATGCGGTCGCCGGGCACCCGGCCTATGATCTCGCCTCAGTGCTGGAAGACGCCCGGCGGGATGTTCCCGAAGACATCGAAAGGTCGATGATCGATCGTTACATTGCCGCGACGGGCCATGGCACCGAATTCGAGCGCGCTTATTGGGCGCTTGCCGCGCAGCGCAATACGCGGATCCTCGGTGTCTTCACCCGGCTGTGGAAGCGCGACAACAAGCCGCACTACCGACGCTTTCAGCCACGTATGTGGGGGTTGCTCGAGCGCGATCTCGCCCAACCGCATATGAAGCCGATACGCGATTGGTTCGACGCGAATGTCTTGCCCCAACATCGGCGTCAGCCTTGGAAGCAGGCCGCGTGAGCCAGGCGCGCCGCGCGCTCCGATTGCGCGCCGAAGTTTCCGGCGAAGTTCCGCGTACGGCGATGATCATGGCGGCTGGGCTGGGCAAGAGGATGCGCCCGCTTACCGCTACGCGCCCCAAACCGCTCATCGAAGTCGCCGGGCAGTCGCTTCTCGACCACGTTCTCGACCGGCTGCGTGCTGCGGGCGTGAAGAAAGTGGTGGTCAACGTCCACTATCTGGCCGACGCGGTGGAAGCGCACCTCGCGAGCCGCAAGCACGGTCTCGAGGTCTGCATTTCCGACGAGCGTGACCTCCTGTTGGAAACGGGCGGCGGACTCGTTCGGGCGGCGGACTTCATCGATTCCGACCCGTTCCTCGCAATCAACAGCGACAATCTGTGGATCGACGGTCCAGCCGACACCCTTCGGCTTCTCGCCTCGCATTGGGACGACAAGAAGATGGATGCGCTGCTGCTCCTTGTTCCGCTGGCGCGGGCGCAAAATCACCGCGGCATGGGCGATTTTCATATGAACCGCGCCGGCCGCCTGCGCCGCCGCGAGAAGAGCCGTGTCGCACCGTTTGTGTTCACCGGAATCCAGATCATGTCGAAGCGGCTGCTCGAGGGCGCGCCCGAAGGACCTTTCTCGACGAACCTATTGTGGGACCGGGCGATCGCGGAAGGACGGTGCTTCGGGGCGGTTCATCAGGGCCTGTGGTTCGACGTTGGAACTCCACGATCGATCAAGCTGACAGAAGCGGCGCTGGAAGATGCCTGACGGGGCGGCTGAGCGCCCGATCGTTTACACCATTCCAATCCACCGGTCCTTCGCCGACGCTCTCGCCGCCGGGATCATGGCGCGGTTCGGAAGCGATCCAATCGACCTGGCTTCGGGCCGAATCCTGCTGCCCAACAACCGCGCCGTGCGAGCAGTCACCGACGCGTTCGTCCGGAAAAGCGGTGGTGGGCTTCTTCTGCCGCGGCTGATCCCCATCGGCGATCCGGAGCTCGATGACCGAATCGGCGGTGCGCTCGATCCCATCGATCAAGGAGATTTGGTTCGACCGGCGATCGACCCTCTTGAGCGCCTGTTGACTCTCGCTTCAATCGTCGGCCGGAACAGCACCAGTTCATCAGAGGCGCTTCGCCTTGCCGCTGATCTCGCAAGAGCCCTCGACGCGCTGCTTATCGAGGAGATTGCCCCGACCGAGCTCCGCCAAGCGGCTGTTGAGACCGACGAACTCGCCAGGCATTGGGAGCAATCGCTCAAGAAGCTTGCGCTCATCTACGAGACGTGGCCGGCAATCCTCGCCGATCGCGGGGCAATCGACCTGTCAGAGAGGCGCAACCGGTTGCTTCGGCGGATGGCCGAGCGCTGGAAGACCGATTCACCGCCTGGATTCACGATCGCCGCGGGGGTGACGACGGCAGCGCCGGCCGTCGCGGCGCTTCTTGCACGGGTGGCCCGAATGCCCGGCGGGATGGTCGTTCTGCCTGGCCTCAGCTTGTCGAACGTCATGCCGGAGCCCGAATGGGTCGCGCTCGGGCCGGACGAGAATGGGCGCGGAGAAGAAACGCATCCGCAATTCCACCTGAAGCTCCTGCTCGACCGAATGGGTATCGCGCGAGCCGAGGTTCAGAGCTGGCGCCAGTCTGGGCTCGCGGCGTCATTGCCAGCGCGAGCCCATGCTGTCGCCAACGCGATGACGTCGCCGGACTTCTCGCATAAATGGGAGACCCTGCGGCCGGCGGAGCGCCGTTTGACCGGGATTCGCCTCGCCGAGCTTCCAGACGCGGCAGCCGAAGCACAAGCGATTGCGCTATCACTCCGCGAGGCGCTGGAAACGCCGGGCAAGACCGCCGCACTCATAACACCCGATCGCCAGCTTGCGGCGCGAGTTTCGGCATTGCTCGCGCGCTGGGATATCGAAGCCGACGACAGCGCCGGAACGTTGCTGTCGAAGACGCCCGTGGGAGCTCTCTTGCTAGGCATTGCGTCGGCTGCTGCCGAGGAATTGGCTCCAGTGCCGCTGCTCGCCCTGGCAAAGCACCCGCTTGTTGGGGGTGAAGACGAGCGGCGGCTGACGTGGCTCGAAGCTGCACGCGAACTCGATTTGAAGCTGCGCGGACCCAGGCCCGCCGCCGGGCTGGCCGGGCTGGATGCGCATTTTGGCGCGCTCGGCGAATGGCGAACGGTTCGCGATCGGCTCGCATTGGCCGATGGCCTGCTCGCCAAGCCGCTTTCACTGAGCATGTTCATCGAAGGCATCGTGCAAGCAGCTGACGCCCTTACCGAGGGCGCAGCGTGGCGCGGCCCGGCTGGCAGAATGGCGGCGGAGCTGCTCGCCGAAATTGAAGCCGGCGAAGCCGCGGTCAGCATGACGATCGATGCGACCGGCGCGGTTGCGGTGCTGCGCGATCTTCTCGACCAGCGCTCGGTTCGGCCGCCTTTTGGGGGACACCCGAGGATCTTTATCTGGGGACTGCTCGAAGCCCGTCTCCAGCGCGCGGACCTGGTCATCCTCGGTGGGCTCAACGAAGGCGTGTGGCCGGCCCTTCCGGCACCCGATCCATGGCTTCCACCCAAGGTGCGGGCGAATTTGAATATGCCCGGACTCGAGTTCCGAATCGGTCTTTCGGCGCACGATTTTGCCAGCGCTCTCGGAGCGCCTGAGGTGCTGATTACGCGCGCAAGACGCGACAGCCGATCGCCGACAATTGCTTCGCGCTTCCTTCTGCGGCTCGACGCGATGAGCGGCGGCGTGCCGCGCGACATCCGTCTCGAGCGGCTGGCAAGGGCGATCGACGATACCGGGCCATCGCGGCCGGCCTCCCGGCCCGCGCCGGCGCCGGCGGCGAAGCAGCGCCCCGACCGCATTTCGGTCACCGCCGTCGATCGTCTCAACGCGGACCCCTTTGCTTTCTATGCTCAGCAAATTCTCTGCCTTCGGGTGAACGATCCCGTCGATGCTGACTTCTCGGCTCGATGGAAGGGAGAAGCGGTCCACAAGGTGTTGCAAGACTGGCTCCAGCACGATGAGTGCGATCCGGGCAGATTGCGCCCGCGCGCCGAAGAACTGCTCCGGCATGAGGCCGTTCACCCGATGCTGCGCGCGCTCTGGGCGCCGCGCCTGCTCGAGGCGATCGATTGGATCGCGGCACTCGAAAACGAAAACCGCGCCAAAGGGCGGAAGCCGCTCGCCGCTGAGGTTAGCGGCGAAACGCCAATCGCCGGGGTCACCGTTCATGGCCGGGTCGATCGGATCGACCGGCTCGCGGACGGGAGCCTCGCGATCATCGACTACAAGACCGGCGCGCCTCCGACTCAAAAGGCTGTCAATTCGGGCTTCGCGCTCCAGCTCGGCCTTTTGGGCCTCATTGGCCGTGCCGGCGGCTTCGAGGGAGTCACCGGCGATCCGGAAGCGTTCGAATATTGGTCCCTGGCTCGCCACAAGGGCAGTTTCGGCAGGCTGATGTGTCCCGATAAGGATATGCAGCCCGGCGAATTCCTCGATCATGCTTATGCCCATTTCAAGGATGCCGCGGGCAAGTGGCTGACCGGCGGCGAACCGTTCACGGCCAAGCTCAACCCGGCGTACGCGCCTTACGGCGACTATGATCAGCTGATGCGGCTGGAAGAATGGTACGGCCGCAAATGAAGGCGTTACTTCCTCGGCTTCTTCTTGACCTTGGACGCGTAGAGCAGCGCCGCGACGATTGCGGCCGAGCCGATACCGACCGCCACTCCGGCCTTCACCAGCTTGTCCCGGCGCTGCTTGTTGGCTTTGTCGCTCTCGTCGTCGCTATCGCTCATCCCCAGTCCTCTATTGCGATGAGCGGCGCATGAGCAAGCGCTTTAGGCCGCTTCCCGAACTGAAGGACGAGCAGGCGCTCGCCGCCGACCCGCGAACGCACGCCGCGCTATCCGCATCGGCAGGGACGGGGAAGACCCAGGTCCTGACGGCGCGCGTGCTTCGCCTGTTGCTGGGCGGTGCGTCGCCGGAATCCATATTGTGCCTGACCTTCACCAAGGCCGCGGCGGCGGAAATGGCCAACCGGATCGGCTCCAGGCTGACGGCCTGGGTGCGCCGGAAGGAGAGCGAGCTGGCTGCGGATCTGCTTTCCCTAGGGGAGTCGAACGATCCTGTTGCCCGCGAGCGTGCGCGCAAATTGTTCGCCAAAGTCCTCGACTGTCCGGGCGGTCTCAAGATCCAGACGATCCATAGCTTCGCGCAGGGCCTTCTCGCCACCTTTCC
>JBKPKF010000080.1:0-1564 GCA_046730995.1 Pseudomonadota bacterium | reverse complement strand
GTCGACCGGTCCTCCAGCGGCTCTACCCCAAAGGCATCATCGCCCAGTACGATACTACCGAGATGAAGGCGCCGAACTACGCCGACGCGCAAGGCATCGCGAAGGACATCATCGACCGCTACACGACCGATGGCATCGACGTGGTTCACCTCGCTTATGCGACTTTCCGCTCGACGCTCGTCCAGGAGCCGACGGTCGAGCAGATCATCCCGGTTCCGCCGCGCGCGGAAGAGGATTCGGCCAAGGGCCCGGCTTCGCTCGCCGCGATCGAATATGAGCCGGACGAGGAAGATATCCTCAATGACCTCATCCCGCGCAACATCGCGGTGCAGGTCTATCGCGCGCTGCTTGAGAACCAGGCCGGCTTCTACGGTTCGCAGATGACCGCGATGGACAATGCGACCCGCAACGCCGGCGACATGATCAACCGACTGACGATCCAGTACAACCGGACCCGCCAGGCCGCGATCACGACGGAGCTCGTTGAAATCATTTCGGGCGCCGAGGCGCTCTAACGCACTTGAACGCAAGGAAGACAAAGATGGCCACCGCCGCCCCAGAGACGAAGCCCCGCAAGAAAGCCGCGCCGAAGGCCGCTGCCGCCAGCACGAAGGCGCCTGCCACGACGAGCAACCTCACCGGCCGCGTTGCCCAGGTCATCGGCGCCGTCGTCGACGTCGCGTTCGAGGGCGAGCTGCCGCCGATCCTCGCCGCTCTCGAGACGGACAATGGCGGCAACCGCCTGGTGCTCGAAGTCGCCCAGCACCTCGGCGAAAACGTGGTCCGCACCATTGCGATGGACTCGACCGAGGGTCTCACCCGCGGCCAGGTGGTCAATGCGACCGGCTCCGAGATCCGCGTGCCAGTCGGCCCGAAGACGCTCGGCCGAATCATGAATGTGATCGGCGAGCCGATCGACGAGCAGGGCCCGATCGGCAGCGACATGAGCGCGCCGATCCACGCCGAGGCCCCGGCCTTCGTCGACCAGTCGACGGAAGCCTCGATCCTCGTCACCGGAATCAAGGTCATCGACCTGCTCGCGCCCTACGCGCGCGGCGGCAAGATCGGCCTGTTCGGCGGTGCCGGCGTCGGCAAGACGGTGCTTATCCAGGAGCTGATCAACAATATCGCCAAGGGCCACGGCGGCGTTTCGGTGTTCGCCGGGGTCGGCGAACGCACCCGAGAGGGCAACGACCTCTATCACGAGTTCCTCGAGGCTGGGGTGATCGCCAAGGACAAGGATGGCAATCCGACACCCGAGGGTTCCAAGGTTGCGCTCGTGTTCGGACAGATGAATGAGCCGCCCGGAGCCCGGGCCCGGGTCGCATTGTCGGGCCTCACGCAGGCCGAATATTTCCGCGATCAGGAGGGCCAGGACGTGCTCTTCTTCGTCGACAACATCTTCCGCTTCACCCAGGCGGGCTCGGAAGTGTCGGCGCTTCTCGGCCGTATTCCCTCGGCGGTGGGCTATCAGCCGACGCTCGCCACCGACATGGGTACGCTGCAGGAGCGGATCACTTCGACCAACAAGGGCTCGATCACCTCGGTCCAGGCGATCTACGTG
>JBKPKF010000079.1:0-1346 GCA_046730995.1 Pseudomonadota bacterium | reverse complement strand
TTAATTCGGTGAACCTTCTTCTTAGTAGAACAGGGGCATCGCGAGTCGTCCGGAGCGGGCCATGCCAGTTCCGTCGTCAGTGCTGCCGCGAGGAGGGGCGTGATGGCGTACTCTGGCGTATATGTATTCGGAGATAGTCTGGTCGACGCGGGCAACGCGCTGAAGCTTGCCGAATGGTACGATGGGCTTCCTCTAACCGATCTCCCCGAAGGCGCCCCGACCGCGGCACAGGGCTATTTCCAGGGGCGGTTCAGCGACGGCTACGTTTTTACCGACCTCATTTCGAACAAGACGATCGGTGTCGTTACAAAGACCGTGTTCCCCTACGGGTTCGACGACCCCTGGCTTGGTCTTCCGATCGATCCCTTCGCGTCCGATCCGAGCGGCAATAATCTCAACTTCGCCTACGGCGGCGCACAGATCCGCCAGGGCGGCGAGGTCGTTCCCGATCTCGACGGGCAAACCGACGCGTTCAAGGATGCCGTCGACAATCACGCCGACCCGAACGCACTTTATATGGTGACGATGGGTGGCAACGACGTACGCAACCTGGCGCCCAGCGGCAGCGATCCGGTTTCGCAAGCCAGCGCCCAATCCGCGCTTCAAGCGGCGGCCGACAAGATGCTGCACGAGCTGGAGCAGCTGGTCGATATCGGCGTCCACAATATTCTCATCACGGGTGTTCCGGACGTCGGGTTGATCCCGAAGTACGATATCAACGGTAACGATATCCTCGACGGGGCCGAGCTCCAGCGAAGCGCGGCGGCCACTCAATATTCACAATATCTCGACATGCTGATCCGGACTGAGGTCGTCCCGGCGCTGCAGGCGATGGGCGCGAACGTGACCTACGTGCCGCTCATGGATTACACCGATGCTCAGGGGAATCACGTCACCGGCGGCCTCAACGCGATTCTTCCCACACTCGCCGCTCTGCACGGCCTCACCACCGACCAGCTTTCACAAAACCTGCTGCAGTACCAACAGCTGGTCTTCTTCGACGACGTGCATCCGAATGCCCAGGTCGAAGGGCTGATCAGCGCCTACATGTATTCGCAATTGACCGGTGCGTCGTGGACCGAAAAGCTGCCCCTGAAGGGCGCGGACGTCGATTATGCGATGACGGCGACGATCGGCGCAGCGGGCGAAGTCGACGCGCTCTCTGTCTATTTGGTCGCGGGGACGACCTACACGTTCGAGATGCTCGGCGTGAGCTCGCTCGGCGCCGGTCATCTCGGCGATCCCTCGTTGCGCCTTAAGAATTCCGGCGGAACGATCGTCGCCACTGACGATGACAGCGGCGCCGGACTCGATGCGAATCTTACCTATCTCGCGAGCGCATCGGG
>JBKPKF010000078.1:0-5254 GCA_046730995.1 Pseudomonadota bacterium | reverse complement strand
ACGCGTGGACGTCGAAGCCCATGCCGGTGCGCGGAACCAGCATCCCGGCCAGCCACTGCTCGGTGCGAGCCCAGTCGGCATCCGTCGTCAATTTCTCGAGGGCAGGATCGCCGGCAACCGAGGCGACCGCCATTCCAGCGGCGCGAAGGACGCTCGTTTCATCCGTTGGCACACCGCCCGACCAGAGGCCGTAGGCGCGGCGTAGCGCCTCCGTCCGGAACGCCTGGGGAGTTTGCACTCGGACCAGGTTGGATCGATCGACCAGCTCCTCGACGTTGTCGCCACCCCTGGCGAGCGTGTCGCCGACCGGAAGGACGGGCGCGGCCCCGTCATGGAACTCCAGGGACGCAACCAGACGATCGATCACTGCCGCGGGACAGAATGGCCGGGCGGCATCGTGAACGAGCACCGCTTCCGTCGAGATGACCTGGAGGCCCGCGCGAACCGAATCCGCCCGCTCCGCGCCGCCGGTAACGAACGGCCCCACATCAACGCCTATCAGGGCTTTCGCGCCGAGCTCCTCCTGGCCGGGTCCGACAACCACGCGAACGTCGTTGACCGCCGAATGCTCCAGGAAGGGCTCGACCGCCCACCGGAGCACCGGCTTCCCCGCAAGCGGCCGGAATTGCTTCGGAAGTCCGCCGCCGAGGCGCTCGCCTCTTCCCGCGGCGACGATGAGAGCAGTGACTGTCACTCCGCGGGCGCTCTACGGCGGCTCGCCTTGTCCGCCAAGGGCACTTCTATTATGTCACGCGCTTCCATGCAGATGTTGAAGCCCATCAGGATCGGCCCGGTCGAGGTCGCATCGCCGGTGATCCTGGCGCCGATGACGGCTGTCACCGACCTGCCGTTCCGCCGCGTGGTCAAGCGGTATGGGGCCGGGCTGACGGTCAGCGAGATGATTGCCAGCCAGGCGATGGTTCGCGAAACTCGCCAATCGCTTCAGAAGGCGATGTGGGACCCGGCCGAGGAGCCGGTGTCGATGCAGCTTGCCGGCTGTGAGCCTCACGTGATGGCCGAAGCAGCCAAGCTCAACGAGCAGCGCGGCGCGGCGATCATCGATATCAACATGGGCTGCCCAGTGAAGAAGGTCGTCAACGGCGAGGCCGGGTCGGCCTTGATGCGTGACCTCAATCTCGCAAGCCAAATCATTGATGCAACAGTGAAAGCTGTGCGCGTTCCGGTGACGCTCAAGATGCGCATGGGCTGGAATCACGACAGCCTCAACGCGCCCGAACTCGCGCGCATCGCCGAGGAGCTCGGGGTCAAGATGATCACCGTCCATGGCCGCACGCGCTGCCAGATGTACAAGGGGGAAGCGGACTGGGCCTTCGTCCGCAAGGTCAAGGAAGCCGTTTCGGTGCCGGTAATCGTCAATGGCGACATTTGCTCGATCAGCGAGGCTCGTGAAGCGCTTCGCCAGTCGGGCGCCGACGGGGTGATGATCGGCCGCGGCGCCTATGGCAGGCCATGGCTGCTCGGCCAGGTGATGGCGGACCTGGGCGGGGGAGGAGCTCGGCCGGAACCCAGTCTCGACGAGCAACTCGACGTGATGCTGGAGCAGTATGGGGACATGCTGTCGCTCTACGGCACCCACACCGGGGTCAATTTGGCCCGCAAGCACATCGGTTGGTACACCCGGGGATTGCCCGGCTCGGCCGAGCTACGAAACCAAGTAAATCAACAGGATAACCCGGCAGTCGTAATCGCGATGTTGCGTGAATTCTACGGACCGTGGCTGGAGCGCGAGGCAGCCTGACCGGCATTTCGCCGACACAGTTGTGTTTTTGATGCAACGGCCCGAATGGCCGTGCTAGGGCGAACGGCAAATGGATGCCCGCGTGGCCGAATCGGCGATGACCTCGGATAGAATGAGCTGGCTTGAGCGCGAACGCGCCAGCGGTCGCCTGTACGACCGCGCGGCAATTTTGTCTGGCGCATTTCTCGTCGGAGTGTTGGCTTTCAGCTTTTGGCTGCTGCGGTTTGCGGCCGAGCCGGGCTCGTTGCTGTCACCTCCGATCATCGCGCTGTTGCTCATTGCCAACCTGCTTCCGGCAATCGCCCTGATGGTGCTGTTTTCGCGCAGGATCGCGTTGCGGCGCGCGGAAAGGGGAGGGCTTGGCAGCGGCCGCCTGCATACGCGCCTCGTTGCCCTTTTCTCCGTGGTCGCGGCCGTTCCGACTGTCGTAGTCGCGATCTTTGCCTCGATACTCCTTCAGAGCGGCCAGGAATTCTGGTTCTCCAATCGGGCTCGAGGGATGTTCGAGAATACGACCACGCTCGCCCAAAGCATCTACGATTCGGAAGTTCAGCGCGTTGCTAATGAAACGGTAACGGCAAGCCACGACTTGGCCGGCTATCTGCAACAGGTACCGATCGACGACCCGCGGTTCGCCGACGCCTTCACCCGGCTTCAGGTTTACCAGCGCGGCCTCTCAGAGGCGATCATCTTCACCTATGGATCGGACAAGCAGGTGCGATCGCTGGCGCTGGTCAGCCCATACGGAAGGCCGCTCGTCCGAGTCATCACCCCGGATCGGGTTGCATCATTGAACAATCGCGAGGTCGTCGAAGTGAGCTCGGCCGACCGGATCGGCGCGCTGACCCGGCTTCCCGGAGCGCCCGATACCTATCTCTACGCCGCGCGCCTGTTCGATCCGCAATTCCGGAACCAGCTCGGCCGCGCCAGTGACGTGCTCCGGGACTATCAGTCTCTCCAGGAACGCTCGCGGATCAATCAGCTGAAGTTCAATGCGGCGCTTCTGCTTGGCGCACTCATAATCGTCGGACTGGCGATTCTCGCGGCGCTGAAGATCGCGGACTCGATGGTCCGCCCTGTCGGCCAGTTGGTGACCGCCGCGGGACGGATCGAGGAAGGCGATTTTTCGGTGCGGGTCCCAGTCACCGAAACGGAAGACGAAGTTCAGACCTTGGCCACCGCCTTCAACCGGATGACCGGCCGGCTGGAAGAGCAGACTGGCGCGCTCAAGGCCGCGAACACCCAGCTCGAAGCGCGCAGGGCCTTCATCGAGGCCGTTTTGTCCAGCGTCACGGCGGGGGTCATCGCACTCGATTCCAAGAATCGGATCCTGCTCATGAACCGCTCCGCGGAAACCCTTCTGCACAAGGGCGACGAGGATATCGAGGGCAGGGCGCTTGCTGAAGTCTCTCCCGACCTCGGCGAATTCCTGCGCGGCGACCAGGCCGAGGCCAATGTGACCGTTGTCGCCGGCGGAGGTCAGCGGTCGCTGGCGGTGAAGCGCGTCCGATACCAGGACGGCAGCGTTCTAACGTTCGACGACATTACCGATCAACTGACCGATCAACGGCGGGCGGCCTGGTCCGACATTGCGCGCCGGATCGCTCATGAGATCAAGAACCCTCTGACCCCAATCCAGCTCGCGGCCGAACGGCTCCAGCGGCGCTTCGGGGAAGAAATCGCGTCCGACAAGGAAACATTCGAACGGCTGACCGGGACTATCGTCCGACAGGTCGGCGACCTTCGCCGGATGGTCGATGAATTTTCAAACTTCGCGCGCATGCCCAAGCCGGTCTTCCGCGACGAGAATATCCACGAAATCGCCCGCCAGGCCCTGTTCCTGCACGAAGTCGCGCATCCCGGGATCAATTTCGCGATCGACCCTGCGCAGGGCGACTTCCAAATGGTCTGCGATCGGCGCCAGCTCGGCCAGGCGCTGACCAACGTCGTCAAGAACGGCGTCGAAGCTATCGAAAGCCGGAAAAGCCGCGGCGAGCACAGCCTTGCCGGCGACCGCGTTGAGCTCAAGCTTCACAAGGAAGACCATCATCTGATCATCGACGTGATCGACACCGGTATCGGCCTGCCCGAGGACCGCGAGCGGCTTACCGAGCCCTATATGACGACCCGAGTGCGCGGGACCGGGCTGGGCCTCGCGATCGTCAAGAAGATCGTCGAGGAACATATGGGCGAGATCGCCTTCCTCGATCGATCGGGTGGGGGAACGCACGTCCGTATCGCATTCGACACCGAGAAGCTGGCCGCGCTGGCCACCGATGAAGCGCGCGGCGAGCAAGACGACGACAACCCCCAAGCAAGCGAGGATCAAGCCTGATGGCACTCGAAGTGCTCGTAGTGGACGATGAAGCGGATATTCGCGAGCTCGTCAGCGGCGTTCTCGAAGACGAGGGATATTCGGTGCGTACCGCAGCGGACAGCAACCAGACCCTCGACGCGTTCGAAGAGCGGCGCCCATCGATGGTGCTTCTCGACGTATGGCTGCAGGGCTCGCGCCTCGACGGGCTTCAGTTGCTGCAGGAGATCAAGCGCCGCGATCCGACGGTCCCGGTGTTGATCATCTCGGGCCACGGCAACCTCGACACGGCGGTCGCAGCCGTCAGGGAAGGGGCGATCGACTTCATTGAAAAGCCGTTCGAGGCCGAGCGGCTGCTCTATCTGGTCGACCGGGCGACGGAGACTGACCGGCTGAAGCGCGAGAACGAGAGCCTTCGGCGCCAGGTCGGGCATGAAGAGCAGCTTCACGGGACGTCCGTTGCGATCAACACTGTGCGCGCAACCCTGAAGCGCGTCGCTCCGACCGGAAGCCGAGTGCTCATCACCGGGCCGGCGGGGGTCGGCAAGGAAATCGCGGCGCGGGTGATTCACAACTGGAGTCCGCGCGCCCGCGCGCCGTTCGTCGTCCTTCCTGCGGCCATGATGAGTCCCGACCGGGTCGAGGAGGAGCTTTTCGGAAGCGAGGGAGAAGGCGTCGTTCGCCCGGGACTGCTCGAGCATGCCCACGGGGGGACGTTATTCCTCGACGAGATCGCCGACATGCCCCTGACGACGCAGGGCAAGGTGCTGCGGGTGCTGACCGACCAGAGCTATCACCGGATCGGGGGCCAGCGTCCTGTGAAGGTTGACGTGCGGGTTCTCTCCGCGACATCGAAGTCGTTGTCGGAGGAGATATCGGCGGGGCAGTTTCGCGAGGATCTTTTTTATCGTCTCAATGTGGTTCCAGTTCGAATCCCTCCGCTGCGCGAGCGTCGCGAGGACATCCCCGAGATGGTCAATCACTATCTCGCCCGCTTCGCCGCCGAGCGGCACATGACGACCCCCTCCATCTCTGAAGAGGCAATGGCCGCACTCCAGGCGCACGATTGGCCGGGAAACGTCCGCCAGCTCCGCAATATCATCGAGCGCACGATCATCCTCGCCCCGGGCGACCGGGTCGGGTGCATCGACGTCGACCTGCTTCCGCCCGAGGTCCTCGAG
>JBKPKF010000077.1:0-6215 GCA_046730995.1 Pseudomonadota bacterium | reverse complement strand
CAATTGTTCGAGCAGCGCTCGTGGGAGCTTCGGCGCGTGCCGGGCATCGACGTCATGGATGCGGTCGGTTCGAACATCCGCTTCGACGTGCGCCAGCGCCAGGTCATGCGCATCTTGCCGCGCGTCAACGAGGACGTGAACGAGGAGTGGATCCACGACAAGACACGGCACCATGTCGATGCGCTGGTCCGCAACCGGCTCGACCGGCCATGGGTGCGCGAGCGCGGCAAGCTCAAGGAAGCGAGCTGGCCGGATGCGCTCAGCATCTTCGCAAAGCGGCTGAAGAAGGCGGGCAGCAAGGTCGCGGCGGTCGCGGGCGATTTGCTGGACGCCGAGACCATGTACGCCGCGAAGAAGCTGCTCGAAGGGCAGGGGTCGAAACTGCTCGAGGGGCGGCAGACGGGGCTGACCTACGACGTCAGCAGCCTCGCCGCGGTCGCATTCAACTCGACCATCGCGGGCATCGAGACCGCCGACGCGGTGCTCCTCGTCGGCTCGAACCTCCGCTGGGAGGCAGCCCTGATCGCGACTCGGCTGCGCAAGATCGCGCGCAAGGGCGGAAAGATCTTCGCGATCGGGCCCGAGTTCGACCTGGACCTGGACGTCGAGTGGCTAGGCAATGATCTCAAGTTGCTCGGCGACCTGCCCAAGGCGGTGAAGGACGCCTTCGCCAAGGCGGAGCGGCCGGCGGTGGTCGTCGGCCCGGGCGCGCTTGCCGCGGGCGGGCTCGGCGCGGCCCTGGCGCTGGTGAAGCCGGTCGGCCTGATCCGCGAGGGCTGGAACGGCTTCAACGTTGTCCATACCTCGGCATCGCGCATGGCTGGGCTGATGCTTGGCTATGCGCAGAAGGGCGGGATCGCGGACATCGAGAAAGCGGAGCCCGAGGTCGTGCTTCTGCTCGGAGCGGACGAAGTCCCGGCGGACCGCTTCAACGGGGCGTACAAGGTCTATATCGGCCATCACGGCGACGCTGGCGCCAAAATGGCGGACCTGGTCCTCCCCGGCGCGACCTATGCCGAGAAGCACGGCACGTACGTCAACACCGAAGGCCGGGTGCAACGCAGCGAGAAGGCTGCGTTCCCGCCGGGCGAGGCGCGCGAGGATTGGGCGATCCTTCGGGCGGTCAGCGAGCTCGCGGGCAAGAAGCTTCCGTTCGACAATTTCGCGCAACTGCGCGCGGCAATGGTCAAGGATCATCCCGAGCTCGGCCGCGATGGGCTCATCGACCTCAAATGGGCGCCGCCCAAACTCGATGCGAAGGCCGAAGGGCCGATCCGCTATGCGATCGCCGACTTCTTCCTCACCAACGCGATCTGCCGCAACAGCCCGACCATGCGCCGTTGCTCGGAAGAATTGGTGCAGGGCATCGCGCAGAAGGAGGCGGCGGAGTGACCGCTCTCTTCCAGCATTGGGGCGCGAGCTACGAATGGGCGTGGTTCTGGTCCATGTTCATCGGAATTCTCGTCATCGCACTGCCGCTGCTGCTCGCGGTGGCGATGATCATCTATGCCGAGCGCAAGATCTGGGCCGCGATCGCGCTCCGCCGCGGGCCCAATGTAGTGGGGCCTTGGGGCCTGCTTCAGAGCTTCGCCGACGGGCTCAAGGTCTTCCTCAAGGAAACGATCATTCCGACGAGCGCGAACAAGGGCCTGTTCCTGATTGCACCGATCGTCACGTTCACCGTGGCGCTGATCGTCTGGGCCGTGGTGCCATTCCAGCCGGGCGTGGTGCTCGCCGACGTCAATGTCGGACTGCTCTACATCCTCGCGGCGAGCTCGCTCGGCGTTTACGGAGTGATCGTCGCCGGCTGGGCGTCCAACTCCAAATATCCGTTCTTCTCGGCGCTTCGGGCGGCAGCGCAGATGGTGAGCTACGAGGTCTCGATCGGCTTCGTGCTGATCACCGTCGTGCTTTACGCCGGGACCTTCAACCTCAGCCAGATCGTGCTCGCTCAGAAGGGCAACGTCCTCGGCGTCTTCAACGGCTTCGGGTTCAATCCCTTGCTGTTCCCGATGTGGGTGGTGTTCTTCATCAGCTCGATGGCCGAAACATTCCGCACCCCCTTCGACCTGGTCGAGGCGGAGAGCGAGCTCGTCGCCGGGCACCAGACCGAATATTCGTCGATGAGCTTCGCGCTCTTCTGGCTCGGCGAATATGCCAACGTCATCCTGATGTGCGCGCTCAACGCCCTGTTGTTCTGGGGCGGGTGGTTGCCGCCGGTCGAGATTCCGATCCTCTACTGGATTCCGGGCATCCTCTGGCTGCTCATCAAGATGGGCTTTTTCTTCTTCTGCTTCGGCTGGGTGAAGGCGACGGTGCCCCGCTACCGCTACGACCAACTGATGCGGCTCGGGTGGAAGATCTTCCTGCCGCTCAGCCTGCTGTTCGTAGTTTTGGTTTCGGGCTGGCTGATGCTCACGAGGTACGGAGGGCCGGCCGTATGAAGCATTGGATCAAATCCTTCACCCTGTGGGAGTTCGTGAAGGCGCACGCGCTGACCTTGAAATATTTCTTCAAGCCCAAGGCAACGATAAACTACCCGTTCGAGAAGAACCCAACCTCGCCCCGCTTCCGCGGCGAGCATGTGTTGCGCCGCTACCCGAACGGCGAAGAGCGTTGCATCGCCTGCAAGCTGTGCGAAGCCATCTGCCCCGCGCTCGCGATCACCATCGAGGCGGAGCCACGCGACGACGGCAGTCGCCGAACGACGCGCTACGACATCGACATGGTCAAATGCATCTACTGCGGCCTCTGCCAGGAGGCGTGCCCGGTGGATGCCATCGTCGAGGGGCCGAACCTCGAATTTGCGACCGAAACGCGGGAGGAATTGCTCTACGACAAGGCGAAGCTGCTCGCGAACGGCGACAAGTGGGAGCAAGCCATCGCCGCCAACCTTGCCGCCGATGCACCGTATCGGTAGGCGCGCGGCAACAGGGTCCCCACTTGATCGCTTCCATCGCCTTTTACCTGTTCGCGACGCTCACGATCGTGCCCGCGATCGCGGTCGTTTTCGCGCGAAACCCAGTCCATAGCGTGCTGTGGCTGATCCTCGCCTTCTTCAACGCCGCGGGGCTGATGCTGCTGGTCGGCGCCGAGTTCATCGCGATGCTCCTTGTCATCGTCTACGTCGGGGCGGTCGCGGTGCTGTTCCTGTTCGTCGTAATGATGCTCGACATCGACTTCGCGTCGCTCCGGTCGGGATTCACCCGCAACCTGCCGTTCGGGATCCTGATCGCCCTGGTGCTGATGGCAGAGATCCTGATCGCGGTCAGCGCGTGGAAGGTAGGTCCGGCGCTATCCGGTCGCCACATTCCGGTGGCAACCACGCCAAACATCGTCGCGCTCGGACAGCTGCTCTACAGCCGCTATTTGCTCCCATTCGAGGTCGCGGGCCTGATCCTGCTCGTCGCGATGATCGGGGCGATCGTCCTCACCCATCGCAGGCGCGGTGACTTGCGTACGCCCAATGCTTCGCGACAGATCCGGCGCCGCCCGGAAGATTCGATCAAGCTCACCCAACCCGGGATGGGTGAGGGGATGAAGCTGTGATCGGCCTCAACCATTACCTCACCGTCGCGGCGATCCTGTTCACGATCGGAGTGCTCGGCATCTTCTTGAACCGACGCAACGTAATCCTCATGCTGATGGCGATTGAACTCATCCTGCTTGCCGTGAATATCAACCTCGTCGCTTTCTCCGCCTATCTTGGGGACCTCACCGGACAAGTGCTGGCGATGTTCGTCCTGACCGTCGCGGCAGCCGAAGCCGCGATCGGCCTTGCCATCCTCGTCATCTTCTTCCGCAGCCGCGGGTCGATCGCTGTCGACGACGTCAACCGGATGCACGGCTGATGACGAACATCGCGCTCGAGCTCATCGTCTTCCTGCCGATCATTGCAGCGATCGTCGCGGGGCTCGGCGGACCTTGGATCGGCAAGACCGCCGCCAAAGTTGTGACCACCGGCGCACTGATAATCGGCGCGCTCCTCAGTTGGCCGATCTTCTTCCAATACATTGGAGGGGGCGCGCAGCCGACAGTCGTTCCAGTGTTCGAATGGATCCGCTCGGGCGACCTCAACGTCGACTGGGCGCTGCGGCTCGACAGCCTGACCGCGGTGATGCTGGTGGTCGTCACGACCGTCAGCTCGCTCGTCCACGTCTACAGCTGGGGCTATATGGAGGAGGACCCGGGCCAGTCCCGGTTCTTCGCGTATCTGTCGCTGTTCAGCTTTGCCATGCTGATGCTGGTGACGGCCGAGAGCCTGGTCCAGATGTTCTTCGGCTGGGAGGGGGTCGGGCTCGCGTCCTACCTGCTCATCGGCTTCTGGTACCACAAGCCGTCCGCGAACGCGGCCGCGCTAAAGGCGTTCATCGTCAACCGGGTCGGCGATTTCGGCTTCAGCCTCGGAATTTTCGGAACCTTCCTGGTGTTCGGCACTGTTTCGATCCCGGCGATCCTCCACGCGGCGCCGGGCATGGCCGGTTCGACCATCGGCTTTGCCGGAATGCGGGTCGACACCATGACCCTGCTCTGCCTCCTGCTGTTCGTCGGAGCGATGGGCAAGTCGGCGCAGCTCGGCCTTCACACCTGGCTTCCGGACGCCATGGAGGGTCCGACCCCCGTCAGCGCCCTGATCCACGCGGCGACGATGGTGACGGCGGGCGTGTTCATGGTCTGCCGCCTCTCGCCGATGTTCAACGTGTCGCCGACGGCGATGCACGTCGTCACCTATGTCGGCGCCGCCACCTGCTTCTTCGCGGCCACCGTCGGCACGGCGCAGAACGACATCAAGCGGGTGGTCGCTTATTCGACCTGCTCTCAACTGGGCTACATGTTCTTCGCGGCGGGAGTCGGCGCTTACGGCGCGGCGATGTTCCACCTCTTCACCCACGCCTTCTTCAAGGCTTTGCTTTTCCTCGGCGCGGGCAGTGTCATCCACGCGATGCACCACGAGCAGGACATGCGCTATTATGGCGCTCTCCGTAAGGAGATCCCGTTCACCTTCTGGGTGATGGTGATCGGGACCGTGGCGATCACCGGGGTCGGAGTCGCCGGCATCGGCTTCGCCGGTTTCTGGTCCAAGGACGCGATCCTCGAGGCGAGCTGGGCGAGTGGATCGGTGTCCGGCACGGTCGCCTTCTGGCTCGGCGCGATCGCTGCGCTGATGACCAGCTTCTATTCGTGGCGGCTGATCTTCATGACCTTCTACGGCGAGCCCCGCTGGGCTGCGTCAGAGCATATCCAGCACGCCATCCACCACGTGCATGAATCGCCCGACGAGGAGCATGGCGACAGCAGCCATTCCAAGGTCAAGGCGCCGGTGGGAACGGGCGGATACCATCCGCATGAAAGCCCGCTCAATATGCTGGTGCCGATCGGGCTGCTCGCCTTGGGCGCGGTTGTGGCTGGGCAGTTGTGGCACGGTATTTTCACCGATGCGGCGCGGGCGCCGGAATTCTGGCGCGGGGCAGTCGCATTCAGCGAGCATCTTGCCCATGCCGCCCACGAGGCGCCGCTATGGGTCAAGCTCAGTCCGACCATCGCCATGCTGCTTGGCCTGTGGATCGCGTGGAACAATTACATCCGGCGGCCGGAAGCCGCGGAAGCGTTCGTGCGCATGTTCCCGGCAATTCACCGCTTCGTGCTCAACAAATGGTATTTCGACGAGATCTACGACGTCCTTTTCGTTCGCCCTTCGCTGTGGCTGGGGCGGCTGTTCTGGAAGGGCGGTGACGAGGGCACGATCGACCGCTTTGGCCCACATGGCGCGGCTTATGCGGTCGGGGTCGGCAACCGAGTCACTTACCGGCTGCAATCGGGCTATCTTTACTCCTACGCCCTGGTGATGCTGCTGGGGCTGATCGGTGCGGCGAGCTGGGCGATCTGGTGGGCCGCGCGGTGACCGGATTGCCGCTTCTCACCACCCTCATCGCATTGCCGCTCGTCGCGGGCACTCTCTGCCTGTTCGTCAAGGCGAACGCCGCGCGCTGGATCGCGCTGGTCGCGACGCTGCTCGAGCTCGCCTTAAGTGCTTACCATTGGATCCAGTTCGATCCCAACGGCGCACAATGGCAGTTCGTCGAGAACCAGCCGCTTGGAGGCGGGATCGGCTGGAAGCTCGGAATCGACGGGATCGCGCTTGTGCTGATCGCGCTGACCGCCTTCCTGATGCCGATCTGCATCGGCGCGAGCTGGCGCGCGATCGAAAAGCGTGT
>JBKPKF010000076.1:0-14957 GCA_046730995.1 Pseudomonadota bacterium | reverse complement strand
GGCACTGCTGGCGTCAGACCAGCCGCGCGGGGTCCAGCCGGCGTGGAAACGAGCGGCCTCGTCCAAACCGATCTCATTGGCCTGGACTCGAAGCGACGCGAGGCCGCGTGCGGCGCGGTTGGCGACCATGATCCAAACGAGCTCGCGCCCATGCGGCTCATCGTCGTAGAGGCCCGCCTGCATGAGGATTTCCTCCATTGCCGTCGCGAGGCCCTCGGAGCGCTCCGCATAGATATTGAATAGCGGCGGGGTCTGACGGATCGGGCTTGGATGCGGCTCGTGATGCAGCCGCGCCAGCTCGATCCAGTGGAACTGGTGGCTCGACAGGGGCAGGGGATCGAGCGCGGTCACATGGGTGAAGAAATTGCGCTCAGCCGGCGGGGTATAATCGCCGAGCTGGCCGAACAAAGCGGAGCGGTAATAAGGCCGGTCTTCGATGAACCCGCCGTCGACCAACAAGCGGTAGAGCCGCTCCTCCCTCGCCAGCGCCATGCGCTTATAGGCGGCGGGGTCGGTGAGCTCCGGGATCGGGGGCGCAGCGCGGTTGCGAACTTCCTCGAGCCGAAGCGAAGCCAGCGACCGGTCGAGCTCGCGCTGGAGCAGGACGACCTGCTGGTTGAAATCGAGCGGGCTCAGCAGCACGTGCTTGAGCCACCAATTGTAATTGTCCTTGCCGACTCCGGATGGGCCGGTGCGCTTCGGCGCCTCCGACTTGATCCACGACGCGAACTCTTCGCTGGCCAGCCGCGCCGCGCGCACGGCCGCTTTCAGCTCCGGCGAAGCGCCGCTGAGCGAGACCGTTCGGCGACCCTCGAGATCGTTCAGCGTTAGAGTCCCGGCTTCGAGATCGGCGAGAGCCTTTGCCTGGCCAGTGAAGGCGCGGTCGCCATAGGCCCATAGGTCATGCGCCTGGCTATCGGCCAGATTGACTTTCGCGTCGGCAAGAAGCGTCGGGACCGCGCCGATGAGCTCGGTGAGACGCGCGTCGTCCGCCTTGCTTAACGGCCAGCTGTACCGGAACAGGTCGATGTTGGGCTCGGCCGATGGCCCCTCGTGGGCCGGCACGTCGCTCATCTCCGGGAAAATGGTCTGGTAAAAGCCCGGATCGCGCGCCCACGGCTTCAGGACACGGAGGAAGAAGTCGAGGCCGTTCATCTCGGCTTCGACGAAGCGGTAATCGCCCTTCTGCGACGCGGTCCAGCCGGTCGAGTCGATAGCCGCCAGGCGCTGCTTGAAGGAGGTCAGCCCGGCGGTCTTGGCGGCCATTGCGGATGCGCCATAATCGGGGCGGCCACGCACGATCGCCGGGTGATTGAATGCGCGCCACTCCGCGAACAGCTTGACCAGCTGCTGGTGGGTCGATCCGCGGGCCTCCGCGGCAATCGCGGGAGCGCCGATCGATACGGCGAGCAGGATTCCGAGCGCAAATCGAAGCATTTCAAATTCCCCGCGGCTTTGCCGGGTCAGGCTATCGATTCCCCCTCAGCGTGCAAGCAGCATCGACGCTGCCGCAACCAGTGCGCCAACCAGGCCCGCAATCGCATAGCCCCACCAGTTGCGGCGCTCGATGATCGCGATTTCCGGTAGTGGCGGTGGAGGAGGCGCTCCTCCCGCAGGCGGATAATATTGGTCGATCCGGTGGATCAGTTCGGGAAGCTTCTTCACGGCGCGGACGATGTCGATGATCCGGTCCGCGTAATAAGCCTCTGGACCGAGCTCGGACCGCATCCATTCTCTCAGGAACGGCTCGGCGGTCTTCCACATGTTGATGTCGTGATCGAGCGCCGTCGCGACGCCCTCGTTCATCACCATAGTCTTCTGGAGCAACAGCAAATGCGGCTGGGTCGGCATGTCGAAGTCGCGGGTGATGGAGAAGAGGCTTTCGAGCATCCGCCCGACTGAGATGTCCTTGACCGGAAGGCCGCGGATTGGCTCGCCGGCCGCACGAAGCGCGGTCGCGAACTCCTCGACGCTGTGGTGCGGCGGCACGTACTGCGCTTCGAAATGGATTTCGGCGACGCGGCGATAGTCGCCGGTGATGAGGCCGAAGAGGATTTCGGCGAGCCAGACGCGCGCCCTGCGGTCGATCCGGCCCATGATCCCGAAATCGATCGCGGCGATGCGGCCATCGGGCAGCGCGAACAGATTGCCGTGATGGAGGTCGGCGTGGAAGAAGCCGTCGACGACCGCCTGCCGCAGAAATGCCCGGACCAGGATAGCGGCAAGTTCTTCGCAATCGTGGCCCGCCGCTATCAAAGCCTCGCGGTCGTTGAGCTTGATCCCGTCGAGCCATTCGAGCGTCAGGACCCGGCGGGCGGTCCTGCGCCAGTCGATCTCCGGCACGTGGTAGCCCGGCTCCGCGATCATATTTTCCCTGAGCTCAGAGGCGGAGGCGCCCTCGCGCTGGAGATCGAGCTCGCGAGCGGTCCACTGCCGGAACTGGGCGACCACCAGCCGCGGACGAAGGCGCTCCAGTTCGCCCCCCATGCGTTCGGCATGTGCGGCTGCCCACTCATAGGTCTCGATCGCCCTAGCGAACTCTTCCTCGATACCGGGTCGCAGCACCTTGACGGCGACCTCACGCCCGTCGGTCGTGACCGCGCGGTGCACCTGAGCGATCGAGGCTGCGCCGATGGGCGACTCGTCGAACTCACTGAACAGGCTGTCGAGAGGTGCCCCGAACGAGCTCTCGATCGTCTGCTTGATTGCCGCAAACGGGGCTGGCGGAAGATCGTCCTGGAGCTGCGACAAATTCTCCGCCGCGCGTTCGCCGACCAGGTCCGGCCGGGTCGAAAGCGCCTGTCCAAGCTTGATCGCCGCCGGCCCGATTGCGACCAGAGCCGCCGCATAATCGGGCGTCGGCGGAATCCTCGCGCCGAAGCGCGCGATCCGCGCAAGCCTCCGGACCTGTGGCGGAGTCAGCGGATCCTGTTCGATGCCGGTCAGCGCGCCATGGCGAGCCAGGGTCCGGCCCCATTTCAGCAAACGCCACAGATGGGTGACGGAAGTGGTCAAATCTTCCAGCCCGAATGAATAGTCACGAGCCCACCGAGCATCGGTTCGGCGGCTGCGCGGACGAACCCGGCATCCTTAACCATCGCTCTGAACGCGTTCGGCCGTGGAAACCTGCGGATGCTCTCGACGAGATACCGGTAGCTTTCCTCGTCGTCCGCGACGGCCTTCCCGATCCGGGGGATCACGTTCGACGCCCAAGCCTCATAGAGATTCGAAAAGCCGGGCCAGTCGCTCGCCGAAAACTCCATGCAGAAGAACCGCCCGCCGCGCTTCAGAACGCGGTTCGCTTCCCGGAGCGCCGCCGGAATGTCGGTTACGTTCCGTATGCCGAAGACGATCGTGTAGGCATCGAAGCTCGAATCCTCGAAGCCCAGCCGCTCGGCATTCTCGACCTTCCAGCTGAGGCCGGCCAGGCTGCGCGTCGCGGCGCGTTCCTTACCGACTTCCAGCATGTCCGAATTGATGTCGGCCACCGTCACTTGGGCGCCGCGCCGCGCCATTCGGAACGCGACGTCCCCAGTTCCGCCCGCCATGTCGAGGATCGTCTCACCAGGGCGCGGCTTCACCCGTGCGACGAACCGGTCCTTCCACAGCCGGTGCATTCCGCCCGACATGAGGTCGTTCATCAAATCGTACCGGCGCGCGACCGAGCTGAAGACCGCGCCGACGCGTCGCGTCTTTTCTTCTGGGCTGACCAGCCGGTCGCCGAAATTCACCTTGTCGTTCATGCGGCCTGCGCCTCTAGCGGGGTCTCTTGGTCATTGCGAGCGGAGCGAAGCAATCCACTTCGATGCAGATGGATTGCTTCGTCACTTCGTTCCTCGCAATGACGGCACGATGCCCGAGCTTCCCGAAGTCGAGACAACCGTTCGCGGGCTTTCCAAGGTCCTGCGAGGCAGGCGGCTGACGTCTGTCGTGGCGCGCCGGGCGGATCTGCGCCGGGCGCTACCGGTCGATCTCGGCCAGCGACTGACCGGTGCTCGAGTGACCGGGCTCGGACGACGTGCGAAATACGGACTCATCGACACCGACCGCGGGGACAGCCTGGTGTTCCACCTCGGGATGTCGGGCCATTGGCGAGTCGACCCGGCCGAGGTCGGAAAGCACGACCATTTCATTCTTGAAACCGACGAGGGCCGGCGAGTCGCGCTGAATGATGCCCGCCGCTTCGGTTCGCTCGACCTGATCCCCACAAATGAGCTTTCCGATTGGCCGGCGTTCAAGGCGCTCGGGCCGGAGCCGATGGATCTCGACCCCCTGGACTTGCACCGGCGGCTCAGCGGGCGGACGGCAGCGATCAAGCTCCTGCTTCTCGACCAGCGAATCGTCGCCGGTCTCGGCAACATCTATGTCTGCGAAGCGCTCTACCGGGCCGGAATTCATCCAAAGCGGGCCGGGGGTTCGCTCTCGCTCGACCGCCTCAAGAAGCTCGTCCCGGCCATCCACGCGGTGCTCGCAGAGGCCATCGAAGCGGGGGGATCGACGCTCAAGGACTTCGTCAGCCCCGACGGCGAGCTCGGCTATTTTTCCAAGGCCTTTGCGGTTTACGACCGGGAGGGGAAGCCGTGCGCCCGCGGTGGGACCGTCCGGCGAATCGTCCAGGGCGGCCGCTCGACCTTCTATTGCCCCAAATGCCAGCACTGACCGCGCGCGCTAAGGTTGACCTCACAGCGCTCTCTGAGTAGGGGAACGCCCGCGTCGGCGCAGCCGTTTGGCTTTGCGCCGCTTTTTCATTGAGACGATCACGAGGACTTGAAAGAGAAATGGCGAACACGCCGCAAGCCAAGAAGCGCATCCGCCGGAACGCGACGCGCGAGACGATCAACCACTCGCGAATCAGCCGGATCCGGACCTCGATCAAGGCCGTCGAGTCGGCCATTGCGTCTGGAAAGAAAAAGGACGCGGCCGAAGCTCTCAAAATGGCACAGCCCGAGATGGCCCGCGGAGTCGCTCGCGGAGTCATCCATAAGAATACCGCCGCTCGGAAGATTTCGCGGCTGTCGAAAAGGGTTGCATCGCTCGGCTGAAAAGCGCGCTCAACTTGAGCCGAGAACGGGCCGCCGATAAACCGCCGGCTCGTCCCGTTTTGGGAACGTCAAAAAAATGTAGCAATTCCGGCGATTCGCGTGATCGTTAATTTGAAAATAATCGCAAAATCGGCTGTTTTTCGCCATTCTCACGCACTTTTCCCGCGATTCCTTTGTCAAGACTCTTTATTTCACTTTCGTGAAAAATCAGCACTTGAAAGGTGCCGCGTACAATCCGAAGAAGGTCTTTCCGGACGCGAATCCGCGTCGGGGGCAAGAGAGAAGAGGACCCATCAACGCCGCGACTCGGAGTCCGGTGCTTGAGAAACCTTTTGTCTGGCCGGGGGGGTAGTCAGGGAGGCGCGAGCCAGTGCAAGGCGGAGCAACGAATTCGTCTGTAGAACTCGCGGACGCGCCGGTCGCGGCTCCGCTTGAGGCTGCGTGGGAATCGATCCGCACCGGACTTCGCCGCGATCTCGGAGCTCGCACTTTCGACGGCTGGCTGAAGCCCGCCGAACTCGGGCAGTTCGAGCCCGACAGCGGGGCCCTCGATCTCGTGATGCCGAGCCAGTTCATGGCGGACTGGGTGCGCTCGCATTTCGGTGAGCGATTGACCCTGGCCTGGAAAACGATTCTTCCGATCGTGCGTGACGTGCGGGTAATTGCCGCGGCGGATGCCCCACGGCCGGCACCCTTGCTGATTCTCGAAGAGGCACCGGTGCCTGCCGAGCGCGATCCGGCAGCTCCGAACTTCGATCCTCGCTACCGCTTCGAAACTTTCATCGTCGGCAAGGCGAATGAGGTCGCTGCGACCGCCGCACGGACGCTCGCGACGTCGCCGACGGTGAGCTTCAATCCGTTGTTCATTCATGGTGGAACGGGGCGCGGCAAGACGCACCTGCTTCATGCGATCGGCCATGCCTTCACCTCGCTCAACCGGGGCGGGCGAGTCGTTTCGATGTCGGCCGAAAAATTCATGGTCGAATTCATTCGGGCGCTGAAAGAGAATGACACGATCGGCTTCAAGCAGCGGCTGAGGAGCGCCGACCTGCTATTGATCGACGACGTCCAGTTTATCGCGGGCAAGGATTCAACGCAGGAAGAATTCTTCCACACGATGAACGAGATCATCACGGCTGGACGGCGGCTCGTGATCACATCCGACCGCGCTCCGCAGGATCTCGACGGAATCGCACCGCGAATCCTGTCGCGCCTTTCCTGGGGGCTCGTCGCGGACATCAACGCCGCCGATTACGAGCTCAGGTTCAACATCATCCTCGCCAAGCTCGAGGCGCTCCCCGGGGTCGAAATGCCGCGGCCGGTGATCGACTTCCTCGCGCGCCGAGTGACCTCCTCGGTTCGTGAGCTGGAAGGAGCTCTCAACCGGATCGGCGCTTACGCGATGATGACCGGCCGCCCAATCGACGTCGCCTTCGTCGAGGAAGTGCTGGCCAACGTGCTTCGCGCGAACCAGCGCCGGATTTCGATCGACGAGATCCAGACCCAGGTCGCCGAACATTACCGCATTCGGAAGGCGGAAATGACTTCCGCCCGGCGAGCCCGCGAGGTCGCCCGGCCACGCCAGGTGGCGATGTACCTGTCAAAGCAGCTCACCCCGAAGTCTCTCCCTGACATCGGCCGCCGTTTCGGAGGCCGCGATCACACGACGGTGATCCATGCGGTCCGGCAGATTGAGAAGCTTCGTGCGAGCGACGCCGAACTGGACGCCGACATCCGCCTGCTGACGAGGCAATTGGAAGGTTAGTCCGCCCTCTCACGCCGCGTCGTGAAAGATCAGGCCGAGCGTTCGGCGGTGGCCTGAGCGAACTTCACTGACGCCATGGCGATGCTGGACGCGGTAGAAACCGCGCGAGCCTCGAACGGGGCGGTCGCGGACTGGAAAGACCACCGCATCGCCTTGTTCGAGGGGGACGACCTGGGCTCTGGATTGGCGTCGCGGCCTCTGTTCGGTGAGGATGAACTCGCCACCTGAGAATTGCGTCGTGCTCGACAGCAGGACCGCGACCTGGATCGGGAAAAGATTATCGCCGTACACGTCCTGGTGCAGGCAATTATAGTCGCCCGGGCCATAGCTCAGGATCAGTGGGGTCGGCCGCGACTGGCCTGCCGAATGGCATTGTTCCAGGAAATCCGCCAGGCGCGCGGGATAGCGGATCGGCGAGCCGAGCTGCCCTTGCCAATCGTTCGCGATCGGAACGAGCCGCTCGTACAGCGATTGCCGAAGCTGGCCGATTAACGGCGGCAGCGGATAGCGGTAATATTGATATTCGCCGCTACCGAAGCCGTGGCGTGCCATGATGATCTTGCTTCGGAACTGGTCGCGTTCGTAACCCGCTGCGAGCTCCCCGCAGGCTTCTTGGGCAACGAGGCCAGGAACGACGCTGAAGCCGCGGTCCTGGAGATCGCGGCCAATCAGACTCCACACTCTCTGGTCCGGCAAGCACATCATCGAGCGCGGCTTTCCCGATTGAGCAACCGGGCCTTGCGGTCGGTCCCCCAGCGATAGCCGCCGAGCGAGCCGTCGGCCCGCACCACGCGGTGGCAAGGTATGAGAATAGCGACCGGATTGGCTGCGCAAGCCTTAGCGACTGCCCGGGCGGCGAGGGGATTGGGTCTGGATTCGTCCATGGGAGACTCCTTTGAAAGAGCCGTCACCATGCCCGAGAGGGCTTCGTGCTGCGTCCCGCGGCTTGCGGTCAAAAGAAAAGGCCCGGCTGAACTTACCAGCCGGGCCGCTAGTTTGATCGCTTACGACCTGGCCTTAGGTCGGTTCGGAATCGTGATCCTCACCGTTTCGCCGTTCTGGCCAGGGAAGTTGGTGAACATGGCCTCGACCAGGCTGGGGATAACGACGTCCAGCCGGTTCGTCATCGACCGCGCCTGGGCCCGGCCGTCGAACAGCGGCGCGTTCGAGCCGCGAGCCCGGATGTGGAGGTCGATCTGGCTATGATATTCGACGTAGCTGTCCACGCCGCCGCCGTACCAGAACGGATCATTCCAGCCATAATAGAAGGGCGAACGATAGCCGTAGCCGAAACGCGGATAATAGAAGGGGCTGTAGAAGGGGTCGTAGAAGCCGCCGTAACCGCCGTAACCATAGCGGCTGCGGTAGAACGGATCTTCCTGATAACGGACCTGACCCTTGTCGATTCCATAGCCGAGCTGGACGACCATGCTCGCGCTCTGCGGGCTGCTCGCCGGCGAGTAGCCGCGGGCCTGGAGCTGCTGGGCGACGAGGCCGGCGTAGCGCTGGAATTCAAGCCCGCCGTTATTCGCCATTCCTCCGCCGGGGACGACGAAGAAGGTTTGGCCCTGGGGCGCCGGCATCGCCTGATAGCGCGAAACGGTACTGGTGATTGAGCTTGCGCAGGCGGAGACGCCCAGCGCTGCAACGCCGAGCAATGCTGCTGCGGCAAACTTCTTGAGACGCATGTGTACACTCCCTCGAATCGGGAAACCGTTGAAAATCAGTGGCCTTATAACACTAAACGCCGTGAACCGTCGATGAAGCGTGACTTCAGTGCGATAGTCCGACGGCATCATAGGCGGCCGCAAGTGTAGGTGCCGCGAGCGCCCTTGCCCGTTCAGCACCGCCGGAAAGAATCTTGTCGAGCTCGGCAGTGTCTGAGCGAAGTTCCTCAAGCCGGGTGCGAAGCGGCCTCAGAAGCTCGACAAGCACCTCGGCCAGCGCCGGCTTGAACGCGCCGAAACCCTGGCCCGCGAAACGGGCCAGCACCTGCTCGATGGTTTCGCCGGTAACCGCTCCGTAGATTCCGACAAGGTTTTTCGCTTCCGGACGACCTTCGAGCGCGGCGGGATCGTCGGGAAGCGGTTCGGCATCCGTCTTCGCCTTGCGGATTTTCTGAGCAATCAGATCGTCGCTGTCTGTCAGATTGACCCGGGTCATGTCCGAGGGATCGGTCTTGGACATTTTCGATTGTCCATCGCGCAGGCTCATCACGCGCGCCGCGGTCCCGCCGCCGATGTATGGCTCGGGCGGGACGAACAGGTCCACATCGAAATCGGTGTTGAACTTGAGCGCGATATCGCGGGTGAGCTCGATATGCTGCTTCTGGTCCTCGCCGACGGGTACGTGGGTCGCCTTGTAGAGCAGGATGTCCGCGGCCTGGAGTACCGGATAGGCGAACAGGCCGAGCGATGAGCCTTCGCGGTTCTGGCCCGCCTTGTCCTTCCACTGGGTCATCCGGTTGAGCCAGCCCATGCGGGCAGTGCAGCCGAGGATCCAGGCGAGCTCGGCGTGGGCCGGGACGGCGCTGTGCGCGAAAACGATCGATTTTGCCGGATCGATACCGCTGGCGATGAGTGCCGCCGCCATTTCGCGGACATTCGCCTGCAGCTCGTGCGGGTCGAATTCGACGGTCAGCGCGTGGAGGTCGGCGAGGAAAAACAGGCATTCCGCCTCGTCCTGCATCCGGACCCAGCGAAGGATCGCGCCGAGCAAATTGCCGAGGTGGAGATCGCCGGTCGGCTGGATGCCGGAAACGACGCGCATCTTGCGATTGTCAGGCGACATCGGTGTAGGGCCTCCGGCGCCTCAGCAGTGCCTTCAATTCCTCTCGGTCGGTCCCACCGAGGATCCACACGAGCGGGAAGTAGACGATCAGCCCGGCGCCGACGATCGCAACAACGGCCGCGAGGCGGTGCCCGGCCGAGCCTAGAAACCAGCCGGCAAGCACGGTGCGTACGACGATGAGCACCGCAGCCATGGCTGCCGCGGCAAGAAGCTGTCGACCGAGGCGCGACGCCAGCCATTTCTCAATCCGGAAATGCCCGCGGCGATGCAGTAGCACGTAGAGGATGGAGCAATTCAGCCACGAGCTGATGGCGACCGCGGCAGCGAGCCCGCCGATGCCATAGCCGAGCCCCCAAATGAGGACGAAGTTGAGGATCACGTTGACGACCAGCACGGCGAGCGCAACCTTGACCGGGGTAGCCGTGTCGCGCCGCGCGTAGAACCCGGGCGTCAGCACCTTCACCAGCACATAGGCCGGAAGCCCGAGGGCGATCAGCGACAGCGTCAGCGCGGTATTGTTAGCGTCGCTGGCATTGAAGCGGCCCGCTTCGAAGATCGCCGAAACAAGAGGCAGGGCGGTAACCGCGAGCGCCAGTGCCGCCGGCAGGCAGAGCAGCATCGCCAATTCGGCCGCCTGGCCCTGAACTTTCGCCGCCTTGTCGGCCTCGCCGATATCGACATGGCGGCTGACCTGGGGGAGGATCGCCGTCCCGATCGCTGCGCCGATCACTCCAAGCGGCAGTTGGTTGAGGCGGTCGGCATAGTTGAACCAGCTGACCGCACCCGTTCCGATCCGCGTGAGGAAGAACGTGTCGATGAAGACGCTTACCTGATAGACGCCGGCTCCGAGCGTTGCCGGAATCACCACGCGGACGAACTGGCGCACGCCGGGAGTTAAACGGGGCCTGCGAATCTTGAGAACGATGCCCGCGCGTTTGCATGCTGCCAGTAGCAAGGCGAGCTGGAGGATTCCGCCGACCGTAACGGCGGCGGCAAGGGCCGTTGCGGTCACCTGTCCGCCCTGTCGGAACATCAGCAGCGAAGTCAGCATCGCGAGGTTGAGCAGCGCCGGCGCGAAGGCGGCGGCGGTAAATCGGGCAATGCTGTTGAGGATCCCCGAGAACAGCGAGACGAGGCTGATCAGCAGCAGGTACGGGAAGGTGATTCGCGTCAGCAGCGTCCCGAATGCCAGCTGGCCGCCGTGCCATCCGGTGATCGCCCAGATGAAGAGCGGCATGATGATTTCGAACACGGCCGTGAAGAGGATCAGGGTCGGAAGAAAGACGGCGAGCACTTCCTCTGAAAAATGCCGGGCTTCCCTCTCCCCGCCCGACTGGAGCCGCTGGCTGTAGAGCGGCACGAACCCCGCCGAAAAAGCACCCTCGCCGAACAGGCGCCGAAACGTATTGGGAAGCCGGAAGGCGACGTAGAAGGCGTCCGTGTAGATGCCGGCGCCAAGCACGCGCGCCATCAGCATCTCGCGGGCAAAACCAGCGACGCGGCTCACGAGGGTCAGGCCGCCGATCGTTCCGGTCGCTTTCAGAAGATTCATGGGCCTGCCTGTCGTGCCGGTCCTGCCCGAGATCAGCTCTCTGACGGAGTTTCCGTTTCCGCGTCCACTGGTGCGGCCTCGGTCTCAGCCTCCCCATCGGCAGCCTGCTGTCCCTGTTGGGCCTGAAGCTGGGCGACATAGGCGGCGGCGAAGTCTATCGGATCGAGCAGCAGCGGCGGGAAGCCCGTATTGGCAACCGCTTCGGCAATTACCTGGCGTGCGAACGGAAACAGCAGCCGCGGAGCCTCCACCAGAAGGAGCGGCCCCAGGGCTTCAGGTGGGAAATTGCGCAAGCCGAACAGGCCGGCATAGGTGAGGTCGACCACGAAATGGACGCCGTTGTCGGACCGCGCGCTGACCTCGATCTTGAGCGAAACCTCGTGGACGTCGTCCGCAGCTTTTTCGGCATTGAGGTGGAACTGGACGTCGAGGCTTGGCTGGACTTGCCATTGGAAGACCTGCGGAGCGCTCGGATTCTCAACCGACAAGTCCTTGATATATTGAGCGAGAGTCGCAACCTGCGGCTCCTCCTGGTCCGGCCCCGAGCCATTGCCCTGGTTCAATGAATCCTGATCGGCCATCAGTGTTTCCTTATGACTCGTGAAGGCAGCGAGGAGCCGCTTCGACCGCGGCGCGTTTCGGCTTGGCGCCTAGCAGTCGCAATTATGGGGCGCAATGCCACCTTCGTGCGTTGGGCGGTGTTGGAAAATTTACCAGACGCGCACTATGTTAGCGGCAAGTTATTGGAGCATGGGAAATCTCGTTGACCGTTATCGTGATCCTTGCCTTCGTCGCACTTTTCATCGGGCTGCGCCTTTATAGCGTGCTCGGTGAGCGCACCGGGCACGAGCAACAGCCGATCCTGAAGCCGGCCGATTCGGATGCCCGCGTCGAGCCGCGGCCGGAACAGACGCAGGCCACCGCTCCCGCTCCGAGCGATGCAGACGATCTCGCCTATTTGCCGCTGGCTGGCCCCGGAGTCCGCGCGATCCTCGCCGCCGACCAGGCATTTGACGTCGCTCGCTTCCTCGAAGGCGCCAAGGCCGCCTATCGGGCGATCCTCGAAGCCTTTTGGAAAGGCGATTTGGACCCGGTCCGAGGCCACGTCGATGACCATGTCTTTCAAACCTTCAGCGCGGCGATCGAACAACGCAAGAAAGAGGGCCTCAGCCTCGACAATCGACTGATCGCGATCGAGCAAACGGTTATTTCCGAGGCTACGCTCGAGCGGGGCATTGCCATTGTGACCGTCCGCTTCGAGGCGGATATCGCCGCTGTGACTCGCAATGCGCAGGGTGAGGTTGTTGCCGGATCGCTGAGCGACGCCGTGCAGACCCGCGACCTGTGGACCTTCCGCCGTGATGTTTCATCGCGCGACCCCAACTGGCTCCTGATCGAAACCGACGAGGAAGAGTGAGAGCCGCGGCACGGGCGATTGCGCTGGCATCGCTCGCCGTTCTGTCCGCTTGCGCCACGAAGCCGGTTCAGGCGCCGCCGACGCCAGTTCCGCCGCCGACGGTAACTCCGCAGCCTCCCGTCATCCCACCAATCGTGCCGCCAGCTCCGCCAAATGCACGCGCAGCGGGCGTTACGCTGGCGGCTGCTCCCACGTCGCTCGATGAAGCCGCCGCCCAGCGAGCGCTGAATGCCTTCATCACGACTTGCCCAGCACTCCGGCAACGACAGGACCGGTCACTGCTTAGCTCTCCCGCGGATTGGGCGCCGCTGTGCGACGCCGCGGCGACGATCCAGCCCGGCGCCGCTGCGGCATTCTTTCGCGACCGGTTCGACTGGGTGAGGATCGGCGACGGCAAGGCCTTTGCCACGGGCTATTACATCCCTGAGACGGCCGGTTCGCGTACTCCGGGGCCGGGCTACACGATTCCAGTTTATCGCACTCCGCCGGACCTCATCCGCTGCACCAAAGCCGACGGGACGAACGGGCGCGGACGGATCGACGAGACGGGTGCCTGCGTCCTTTATTTCACCCGCGCGGAAATCGAAGACGGAGCCCTCGCCGGAAAGGGATTGGAAATCGCCTGGGCCGCTGATCCCATCGACCTCTTCTTCATTGAGATCCAGGGCTCGGGGGAACTGCGCCTTCCTGACGGAAGCGTGATGCGCATCGGGTACGACAATCAGAACGGCCGCGAGTATGTCGCCATCGGCCGCCTGCTCCGCGAACGCGGCATCCTGCCGCCGGGCGGCGCCAACATGCAGGCGATCAAGGATTGGATGCAGGCCAATCCGGACCAGGGCAGGGCGCTGATGCGCGAGAATATGTCGTACATCTTTTTCAAAGAGCTTTTGGGGCCCCCTCTAGGCTCGCTCGGATATGCGATCACGCCGCGAACCACGGTCGCTACCGATCCGAATTTCGTGCCCTTGGGAGCGCCGGTCTTCCTCACCATGGATCGGCCAGAGGCCACGGGCATCTGGATCGCGCAGGACGTCGGCGGCGCGATCAAGGGGACGAACCGGTTCGATACTTTCTGGGGCGGGGGCCCTGACGCCACGGCGATCGCGGGCGGAATGTCTGCCTCAGGCCAGGCGCTGATCCTCCTTCCCAAAGGGGCTGCGGCGCGTGCGTTCGCTCAGCCCTGAGGAGGCTGACCTCTGGGCCAAGGTCGCGTCAACCATCCGGCCGTTATCGCGCCAACCGATAATTCCTCCCCGGAACGGGGAGGGGGACCAGCCGAAGGCTGGTGGAGGGGGCCCACAGCCGCGCGGCTTTAACCGTGGCCCCCCTTCACCGACCGCTTCGCGGCCGGTCCCACTTCCCGTGCCGGGGAGGAATTCCAACACGCTCGACGGGAGCTGGGACAAAGGTCTTCGCGCGGGGTCGGTTGAGCCGGATCGAGTCCTCGACCTCCATGGGATGAACCTCGACAGCGCTTGGCGCGCAATCGATCGAGGCCTCGAGCAATCCGTCATGCGCGGCGATCGCCTGCTTCTTTTGATCACGGGACATCACCGGCCAGGCGATCCGCCGGTAGAGCGAGGCCGGATTCGCGCGGCGGTGCATGATTGGCTCGCCGCTTCCCGCCATTCGCCGCACATCGCCGCCGTTCGCGACGCTCATCGACGCCATGGTGGCGGTGGAAGCCTCTACATCATTCTTCGCCGCGCTCGCCGTTAACTGTCTTCGCAATATCCTTTCTTAACCGGTCTCATTTAACGCCCGTGAATGCGGACATAACCGCGCGCGCGAGGCCAAGCACTTCGATGAAAGCAGGGACCGGCCAGAAGATCAGCAACGCGATCCTGTCGGGTGCTGCGGGCTCGGCCTCGTTCATCTTTTCGCTGGCGGCTGCTCTCTACATCACCGAGCTCGACGGGAAGATCCTCGCTGCCTTGATCGCGGGCGCCTTCTGCGTGCTGATCAGCTACATCGCGTCCGAACGGCCGAACAGCGAGAATGCCCGCGCCCTTTCAGCGCTTCGCGACCGGCTCATGGCGGTCGAAGAGGGAGACCTGGTCTCCCCGGCTCCGGCCTCGGTCAAACAGGCGATGCCTAAGCTCGCCCAGGCGGTCGATACCCTGTTCGCAGAGGTCCGCGCGTCGATCGAGAACGCTCATGCGCTTGGCATGTACGATCCGGTAACCTCGCTCCCCAACCGGCTGCATTTCCGGTCCGAGGCCGACAAGCTGCTCGGCGAGACGGGCGGCAGGCGAACTGCGATGTTGTTCGTCGATCTCGACCGCTTCAAGGCGGTTAACGACAGCCTCGGCCACGCTCGCGGGGACCAGCTTCTGATCATGGTCGCCAACCGCCTTCGTGTTGTGGTCAACGCCGAGTTCACGGGAA
>JBKPKF010000075.1:0-6805 GCA_046730995.1 Pseudomonadota bacterium | reverse complement strand
GGGCCCTTCGCCCGCGCTAAGGAGATGAAATGCAGAACCAGTTTGACCCGCGCACGAATACGACCGGTTACGACCCGGCCGTTTCCGTCGGTGTTCCGCGCGCCGCACGGGATGCGGGCCTGCGGTCCTACATGCTGTCCGTCTATAACTATATGGCGTCGGGCGTCCTGCTGACCGGCATCGTCGCCCTGCTATTCGCCAAGTCGAGCCTCATCAGCCTGATCGTCAATCCGGCGACCGGGCAGGCGACGCCGCTGTTCTGGGTCGCGCTGTTCGCTCCGCTCGGGCTCGTCTTCGCGCTCGGCTGGGGGATCAACCGGATGTCCGCCAGCACGGCCCAGATCCTCTTCTGGCTGTACGCCGGACTGATTGGCGTCCAGTTTTCCAGCCTGTTCCTGGTCTACACCGGGATGTCGATCGCTCAGACCTTCTTCTCGGTTGCGGCGGCCTTCGCCGGCCTCAGCCTCTACGGCTACACGACCAAGAAGGATTTGAGCGGCTGGGGCTCGTTCCTGATCATGGGCGTCGTCGGAATCTTCATTGCCCTGCTGATCAACCTCTTCCTGCGCTCTCCCGCGCTCGATTTGGCGGTCAGCGCGATCGGCGTGCTCGTGTTCGCGGGCCTCGTCGCTTACGACACTCAGAAGATCAAAAGCATCTACTTCTCCGTCGCAGGCCATGGCGAAGCGATGGCGAAGTCCGCTGTTCTCGGCGCGCTGAACCTCTACATCGACTTCATCAACATGTTCCTGTTCCTGCTTCGGTTCATGGGCGACCGCCGCTAAGGCTTCGCTCATCGACCAGGGAAAGGGTCGGGGGAAACTCCGGCCCTTTTTCTTGGCATTCGAAGGATATTCATTTGCCGCCCGTTACGATTGCGCAGCTGCGGCAACGGAAACGGGACGAGTGCAGGCAAGGCGCGCGAAAGGCGATGAGGCACCGAATGACGAGGGCGCGCTGATGCGGCGCGTCGCTTCGGGCGACGCCCGCGCGCTCGAGCTCATCGCCGAACGCCACACCCCGATGCTCTATGCGGTTGCATGGCGAATGCTCGGCGATCCCGCCGAAGCGGAGGATGTTGTGCAGGAAGCGATCACGCGCGCGTGGGTGAAGGCGGCCAGCTGGACGCCGGTTGGCGGCGGCCTCGGCGGCTGGCTGCGTCGCGTCGCCACGAACCTTTGCATCGACCGCCAGCGCAAGCACGCCTTCATGAGCGACCGCGAGATTCCTGAGCGCGCGGACGACGCGCCGAATGCAGACACGCTGATCGACGAACAGCGGCGTCGGAATGCCGTGGCCGTCGCGATGCAGGCGTTGCCCGATCGCCAGCGGGCGGCGATCGTGCTCGCTTATTATGAAGGCGTGTCGAACGCCGAAGCCGCGGCGACGCTCGGCGTCGGAGTGAAGGCTCTTGAATCGCTGCTGGTGCGCGCGCGCCAGGGCCTTAGCAGGAGCCTCGCGGCGCAAGGCATGCTCCAGGAAGGGAGCGCGGCATGAGCCAGCTCAATCAACTCCTCGACAGTCTCGCTCCGCCGCCCATGCCCGAGGGGCTTGCAGCACGCGCTGCGCAGGCCGCCAGCAAGCTTTCGCAGGAGCGTCGTCCGTTGATGCCGTGGCGGCGCGGCGGAACGCGCGGAGGATGGCGGCGCGGCGTTTTGATCGGCAGTGCGACCCTCGGCCTCGCCTTCACCAGCGCGGTCGCCGCTGAGGTGGTCTCCGGCGGTCGGATCGAAATCCCGGTCGTGCACCAGGTCGTCGCGGCGATCCCGGTGTTGGGCGTTTCGGCCCACGAGCCGAAGAAATCCGTGCAATTGGCGTCGCGCAGTATCCGGCCGGCGCCCAAGATTCCGCCGCCCGAGACATCGCCCGCGGCGCCACCGCCGATGAGCCAACGGGAGCGCCTGATCCAGACCTTCGTCGACGCGAAGAAGCAGGTTGCGGAGCGGCGAGCGGCTGGTCTTCCGACCCCAACGGCCGACCGGATCGAGCGCAAGGCGAAGCGGATCGTGGAGCGACGCGAGGCGGCGGGTCTTCCGACTCCGTCGCTTGACGAGGTCGAGCTCCGGGTCGCGATCCGCGAATGGCGGACGATGCGCATGCTCCGCCAGGTCGCGCGCGATCCAACCGGAATCACGAACGTCCAGGTCGAGCGTTTCGCGCGCATCCTTCCGCCGCAGAAGCGCGAGCAGTTCCTCGCGCTCGCGCCCGAACAGCAACGGCAGTTGATGGGCCGCGCCGCGCGTCGGTTGCTCGCTCGGCGGATGCAGAATGCGGAACCTCCGCAAATCGCACAGCAGCCGACCGAAGGGTTGGACCAGCCGCCGCGTTAAGCGGTCGAGAGGACGGCCGCCTCTCCCTTTTTGAACGTGAAGGGAGACAATCCATGACCAAGCTTCTGCTGGCCGGTGTTGCCGCCGTCCTGATTGCACCATCCGCATTTGCCGATCCGGTGACCAAGACGGTGACGATCGACACGCCCAAATATGAGGGCACCAAGACGATCACCCGCGACAAGGAGGAAGGAACTCTTACTCGCGACACGGACGTGACGCGCAAAAGCGACGGCGCCACCGCGAGCCGCGACTATGAACGGCAGCGGACCGACGGCGGCTTCACGTCCTCAGGGTCGACAACCCGGTTCAACGGCGACACGCGAAGCTTCGATTACACGCGCACCCGCACCGCTCACGGCTACAACGCCGAGGGCACACTGACGCGCTTCGACGGCAAGACTTATGACTATACGGCGAAGCTGAGGCGCGGCGAGTATCGGGTCGGCAAGTCGCAGGTGTTGCGTAACAGCAGCGGACAGATCGTTGCGGCGCGCAGGATTGTGCGGCCGCGGCGTCACTGAATCACGAATTCAGCTCCCCGGCAGGCCGGCGTCCCAGCGGCGCCGGCCTTTATCAGAACGCGCTCACCAGATAATAGAAGAGCGCAGCAACGATCGCTGAAGCTGGAATGGTGATGAGCCAGGCGACCATGACGTTGCGCGCGACCCCCCAGCGCACCGCGGAGGCTCGCCGCGCCGCGCCGGCGCCGATCACGCAGCCCGTGATTGTGTGCGTCGTCGACACTGGAATTCCGAGGTAGGACGCGGCGAACAGCATCACTGAACCGCCCGCCGAGGCGGAAAAGCCCTGATGCTGGCTGAGCTTGGTGATGCGCGTGCCCATCGTCTCGATGATTCGCCAGCCGCCGGTGAGAGTCCCAAGGCCGATCGCGACATAACAGCTAAGAGCGACCCAGTGAGGAACGTGGAATTGGCCGTGGAGATAGCCCGTCGAGTAGAGGAGGACGGTTATGATGCCCATGGTCTTCTGGGCGTCGTTGAGGCCATGACCGAGAGAATAAGCGCCGGCGGAGACGAGGTGGAGGCCACGAAACGCACGCTCCGAGCCGCGGGCGCTGGCTCTGACGCCCATCCAGCTGGTGACGAGCATGATGACCATGGTCAACAGGAGGCCAAGTGTTGGCGACAGCACGATAGCGATCAGCGTCTTGTTGAGGCCCGCCCACTGGATCCCGCTGAGGCCCGAATGCGCGACGCCGGCACCGACCAGGCCGCCGACCAGCGCATGGCTCGATGATGAAGGAATGCCTTTCAGCCACGTCACGACGTTCCAGAACATCGCACCCACGAGCGCCCCGAATACGACGGCGGGTGTAATGAGGTCCTTGTCGATCAGTCCCTTGCCGATGGTGTCGGCGACCTTGTGCAGCTGGGGCCATTGCAATGCGAGGAAGTAAGCGGCGAAGTTGAAGAAAGCGGCGAAGGCGACGGCCCACACCGGGCTGATCAGTCGCGTTCCGACCACCGTAGCAATCGAGTTCGCCGCATCGTGAAGCCCGTTAAGGAAATCGAATGCGAGCGCGACGGCGACCAGGCCGATGAGCAGCGGAAGGGCGAGCTCGTGCATGCGCGCCTAGGCGTGATCGATCACGATGCCGTCGATCTCGTTGGCGACGTCTTCGAAGGCGTCGGCGATGCGCTCCATATGCTTATAGATTTCACGAGCGACGATGAACTTCATCGGGGCGTCGGAATATTCCCGAAATGCCTTTTGCAGGCCCTCCGCATGGACGTCGTCCGCCGCTCCTTCGAGCTGAACTATCTTCTCGGTAATCTGGTGAATGCGGGCCCCGTTGCGGCTGATGTCGCGCAACAGGGGCATTGCCTCGGCCGTCAGCCGCGCTGCTTCGAGCGCCATGGTGACGATCTGCTTCATCTCGGGCTCGAAGCTCTTGAGCTCGTACAGATCGATTGCAATCGCGGCTGAATGCATTTCGTCGATCGCATCGTCCATTGCCCCAATGAGCGAGGTGATCGCACCGCGATCGAAGGGCGTCAGAAAGGTGCGCCTGACGGTCGTGAGAACGTGCCGGATGATGTCGTCGGCTTCATGTTCGCGGCGCTCGATCTCGGCGATATGCTCCTTGTGGGGAGTGCCACCGTCGGCGAGCTTATTCATGGCTTCGGCAGCAGCGACAAGCGTGGCGGCATGCGCTTCGAACATGCCGAAGAAATCGCCGGTCCTGGGTAGCAGGCGCTGGAACCAAGCGAACATCGAGCCCCCCGTCAGCCCTTGGTCTAACTATGACGCTTCCATGACAGGCTTTTCGCCAAGCGCAAGGGAGAGGGGAGCTGCGGCGATCAGTCCAGATGCTTGTGGAAGAAGGCGATCGTCCGCTTCCAGGCGAGATCGGCGGCCTCCTTATTGTAGCGTTCCGCCGAAGTGTCGTTGTTGAAGGCGTGATTGACGCCATCGTAGAGGAAGAACTTCACGGTCTTGTGATTGGCGCGAAGCGCTTCAACCCATGGGAATGACGTGCGGTTGACGCGGTCGTCGAGCCCGGCGTCATGGATCAGCATCGCGGCGCGCACCCTCGGCGCTTCGGATGGATCGGGGGCAGGACCGTAGTAGACCGCCGCCGCATTGAGCTTGTCGCCGGCGTTCATCGCCAGCCAGTTCACGAAGCCGCCGCCCCAACAGAAGCCGACCGCACCGATCTTTCCGCCGCGGCTCGATTTCTTGAGTTCGGTTAGGATCGCCCCCGTGTCCCCCGTCACCGTGGCAAGGTCGAGCTTGCCGATCGCGGTACGCGCGGCATCTTCGTTCGCTGGCGTGCCGCCGCTTTTTGAAAGCATGTCGGGGGCGACCGCCCGGAAACCCGCGAGCGCGACCCGGCGTGCGACGTCGCGGATATGGTCGTTGAGGCCGCGGTTTTCGTGGATGACCAGCACCGTAGCCTTGAGCGAGCGCGTGCGCGGCTCGGTCACATAGGCTTTGTAACCGCCGGCGAGTGTCTGCGTGCGGGTCGTCAGGCGGGGATCGTTCTCCGGGACGATCGCGGCCACGGCGGGCGAGGCGGCGATGCCCGCGACGAGGAGCTCGGCCGCTGCGACGCTTCCTGCGAGCTTGACCATCTCCGCCATGAAAGCGCGGCGCTCCATGCCTTCATGGGTGAAGCGATCGTAGAGGGAGATCGCCTGCTGGCGGGTAGTCCGGTCCATGATTAAGCCGGCTGCGGCGCTTGCGCCTGAGCCGCCCGTATTTCCTCGGCGAGCTGGCTATCGATATCCTTGGCGCGGCGATAGGCGTCGCGATCGGTCATGCGCTTCGCATAGTCGACGAACACTGGCCGTGGTTCGAGCAGGTTGAAGGCGAGCATGAAGTTGACGTTCGCGCCGACGAATAGGTCTGCAGCGGTGAAGTAGTCGGCAGCGATATATTGCTTGCCCGCTATTGCCCGTTCGAACGTATCGATGGCGAGGTTGTAATTGCCGTAGCCGAACATCCTCTGGCGCTCGGGAGTGGGTTCCCACCCAGCCGCCTTATTGCTGAACGCGGCTTCCACCGGGCCCGAGGTAAAGAAGATCCAGCGGTAATAGTCGGCGCGTTCGGAAGGGGGCGGGGCCAGGTTGGCCTCCGGGAAGGCATCCGCGAGGTAGCAGCAGATCGCCGCAACCTCCGTGACCACCTTACCCTTATGTTTGATGGCGGGGACCTTTCCCATCGGATTGATCGACAAATAGGGCTCGGCCTTCATGGTCGACGCATAATCGAGAATCTCGGTCTCGTACGGTTGGCCAACCTCCTCCAGCATCCAGCGGACCGTTTGCCCGCGTGACATCGGATTGGTGTAGAAAATCAGGTCGGCCATAGTCGCGACTCCTTGCTAGAACAAAAGGCGAACTACTCCCCTTCGATCGCCTGCTCAAGCATGTCCAGCATGGCTTTCAGGCTTTTCACCCTGACCGCTCCTCGGCCGACCGATCCGAAATGCTCCTCCCGATGAGCGGTTGAGCCGTTACGGCGGGCGAGGGCGATATGCACGAGCCCTTCTTCCTGGCCAGGGCCGGCCGGGCCGGCGAAGCCGGTCACTCCAAATGCGATATCCGCCACCGAGCGGCTGAGCGCGCCCTCCGCCATCGCCCGCGCGACGGTTTCCGAAACCGCGTCGTTGCGGTCCAGCACATCGCGGTCGATCCCCAGCAGCTCGGCCTTCGATTCCTTGCTGTAGGTCACGAACCCACGGTCGAAACCGTGGCCGCAACCCTCGATGTCGGTCATCAGGGCTGCAAACATTCCGCCGGTACAGCTCTCGGCACTCGCAATCTTTAGGTGGCGGTCGCAGATCGCATGCATCAGCCGCTCGGCCTGCTCGTCCAGGTGATCCGGAAGGGCAGGCTCGAGCGTCTCGCTCAACCGCGCTCTCCCTTTTGCGGCGTCTGAGCGGGAGGAGGAGGCGGAGCCGAAGCGGGTGCGGCACCGCCACGCGTGGCCGCCGTCGCGTCACGAGC
>JBKPKF010000074.1:0-21173 GCA_046730995.1 Pseudomonadota bacterium | reverse complement strand
TCGCCCTGACGTCCCTCCTGACCGGTGTCACCGAGCCTATTGAGTTCCTGTTTATTTTCCTCGCGCCGTTGCTGTTCGTATTGCACGCGGTTCTAACCGGCCTTTCGATGGTGATCATGGACGCGCTCGGGGTGAAGCTCGGCTTCGGCTTTTCCGCGGGCCTGTTCGATTATGTGCTGAACTACGGCCTTGCTACTCGGCCGTTGCTCTTGCTGCCGGTCGGTGCGGCTTATTTCATCATCTATTACGTCACATTCGGCTGGTGCATCCGCCGCTTCAACCTCGCGACCCCCGGCCGCGAGCCGGTTGAAGAGTTTCAAACTGCGTTGCCGGTTCGGTCGGACGAACGCGGCGAGCAGTTCCTTGCTGCTCTCGGCGGTGCCGCGAACCTCACATCGATCGACGCCTGCACCACCCGCTTGAGGCTCAATCTCGCCGATCCGGCGGCGATCGATGAGCCGGCGCTCCGGAGCCTGGGGGCGCGTGGAATCGTCCGCCCGGGTGGCGACAGCATCCAAGTGGTGCTTGGCCCCATTGCCGACCAGGTGGCCGGAGAAATCCGCGCGGCGTCCACCGCTCCGATCGGCGGGGATCTCGCGGACGTCATCGCCGACGCCTTGCGTCCGGCGGGGATCCGCTCGGTCGCTCTGTGCGGAAGTCGCCTACTGATCGATCTTGAGGATCCGTCGCGCCTTTCCGCGCAGGAACTCGATGATCTCGGTACGCGGGGCTGGGTGTTGGTCGCGGGAGGTGTCCAGCTGATCATCGGCCCTGAAGCCGAGAAGATCGCCGAGCGCCTGCGAGGTTTCGGTGCAAGACACTAACCCGCTTACCGCGGCTTGAGGCTAGACTCCGGCGGCGGCGCGCGACGGGCGCACCTTCCCCGCGAAATGATGACCCGGTCGCCCACCGCAGCAACGTCGGTGATGCGATTGTCCGATCCAAGTTTGGCGAAGACGGACCGGTCGGGCACGCTGAAGATTGTCACGTCCTGTCTACGGTGGATGTCAGCCCGGTATCGTTGACAGTTAGTGATCTGAAGCGCGCACCGATAATATGCACTGCGCTCCGAAGCGCCGTCCGCGTAGCTCGATAGGAAAATGGAGATTGCGGGTCTTTCCGAAGCGCATCCCGCCGGGGCGCAAACTTGAACAGCGTCTATGGTGCACGCTTGCCAGATCCCGCCATCTGCGGCGGATACCGGTGAAGCCATAAGTGACAGCGCAACAGCGGTCGACAAGCGCCCGCTGAGCAAGTGCTTGCTCGCGACGCGCCGTTTATGGGCTGCACTGCTGACGCGCCTCGTCCCCTGTCCAATCACCGCCTAACCCCTGCGTTCGTCGTAGTTCGTGGCAATCCAGTCCCGATACGAACCGTCGATGATGCCCTGCCACCAGCTTTCGTGTTGAAGATACCAATCGAGGGTTTGCGCAATCCCCTGGTCGAAAGAGTGTGCGGCGGCATAACCGAGCTCGGCGCGTGCCTTCGTGTCATCGATCGCGTAGCGCCGGTCGTGGCCGGGCCGATCCGGGACATTTGTCTTGAGGCTCGCGGTCGACGCCCCATGGGCCGCCGGACAATCCGGAAACCGACGCGCCAAAGTTTCATCGGACTGGAACGCAACGTCGACGGCTCGACAGAGCAAATCGATGACCGCCATATTCGCAAGCTCGGCGCCGCCGCCGATATTATAGGTCTCGCCCGGAATGCCGCGCTGAAGAACCGCTTCGACGCCACGGCAATGATCTTCGACGTAAAGCCAATCGCGCACGTGGAGACCGTCGCCGTAGATGGGAAGGTCCTTCCCCGTCAGCGCGTTTATGAGGAAGAGTGGAATCAGCTTTTCCGGGAATTGATACGGTCCATAATTGTTGGAGCAATTCGACGTGGTGGTCTGGAGTCCAAAGCTGCGGCCGTAGGCGCGGACCAAATGGTCGGAAGCTGCCTTGGATGCGGAGTAAGGCGAATTCGGCGCATAAGGCGTGTCTTCACGGAAGGCAGGGTCTTCCGCCCCTAAAGCCCCATAGACTTCGTCCGTCGAAATATGATGGAATCGGTGCGGGGCGCCGGAGCCGGTGTCGAGCCAGACACGTTTCGCCGCCTTCAGGAGATTGTGCGTCCCGATGACGTTCGTGTCGATGAACGCATCCGGTCCATGAAGCGACCGATCGACGTGCGTTTCGGCGGCAAAGTGAACGATCGTGTCTATCCCGCTGCCAAGCAGGGCGACGGCCAGCGCATGGTCGCGGATGTCGCCGTGGACGAACTCGATTTCGTCCACTTCGTCGAGATTGGCTTTGTTGCCGGCGTAGGTCAGTGCGTCGAGCACGACCACTCGGTCGCCGGGATGTTCGGACCGCCAGTAGCGAACGAAGTTGGCCCCGATGAAGCCGGCGCCGCCGGTGACCAGCAACTCAGCCATGGCACCCTTGCAAGGCGTTGCGAAGCTCCGTTCGCCAATGGCGAGGACGCCATCCCAGTTCAGCCCAGGTGCGGCCATTGTCCAGGACACTGTATGAGGGTCTTTTTGCCGGCGTCGGAAATTCGCTCGAGCTTACCGGAATGATCGCAGGGTCCGCCGCCAGGAGCCCGGCCTGACGCGCTTCTTCCTTGATCGCCTGGGCGAAGTCGTATCGGGATGCCACTCCGGCATCGGTCAGGTGATAGATTCCACGCGCACCTTGTGCGGCAAGTTGCCAAAGGCCGCTGGCAAGGGTCCGTCCATGCGTCGGAGTTCCGACATTGTCGGCTACCACTTGAATCTCGCTGCGCTCGTTCATCAACATAAGCATCGTCGTGACGAAGTTCCTGAAGTCCATCGAATAAAGCCACGCCGTCCGAACGATCAGCGCGTTGCTCGCGCCCTCCAGGATCTTACGCTCCCCCGCGAGCTTCGAGGCGCCGTAGACATTGAGCGGCGCGGTATGTGCGTCCGGAGCGTACGGGGCGGAAGCCGACCCATCGAAGACGAAGTCCGTGGAAACATGCACAAGCCTGGCGCCGAAACGCTCTGCTGCGTGTGCCAGGTTTGCCGCACCGTCAGCGTTCGTCGCGAAAGCCGCCTGCGGGTCCGACTCGGCCCGATCGACATCGGTGTACGCCGCACAATTGAAGATCAGTTCGGGCGCCAGCTGCTCCAGAGTTGCACCGACGGCGGCCGCGTCGGTGATATCCAGCTCAGCACGGGTCAACGTCACGACCTCGAGGTCTGTGGGCGCGGCAGCCCGCACGCACGACGCAAGCTGCCCGCCGGAGCCGGTCACCACAGCCTTCACTGATAGACCTCTGCATCGGCCAGCAAGGGCGCGGCGGAGTCGCGTTCGGATACGATCGGCGCAATATCTTCGAGCGGCCAGTCGACCCCGATTGCCGGATCATTCCAGGCAACCCCCCGCTCGTCGCTCGGCAAGTAAAAGTCGGTGCACTTGTAAAGAAAGTCGGTGCCATCCTCGAGAGCGAGGAAGCCGTGGCCAAAGCCTGGCGGTATCCACAGCATCCGCTTGTTGGAGGCCGTGAGCTCGACACCCGTCCACTTGCCGAATTGCGGGCTGGAACGCCTCAGGTCCACGGCAACATCGAATGCTGCGCCGGACGTTACGCGCACGAGCTTCCCCTGCGGCCGCGCCAGCTGATAGTGGATTCCCCGAAGGACACCGCGCGCGGATCGGCTTTGATTGTCCTGCACGAAACGCGCTTCGATGCCGGCTTCCGCAAATCGTCGCTCGTTCCAGCTTTCGAGGAAGAAGCCACGATCATCGCCATGAACCTCCGGCTCTATCAACACCGGGCCCTCAAGCTCTGTCGGCAGGGTTCGCATCAGCCGATTGGATCGGACGCCGGGACAGAGTCGCGTCCGGCCTTGAGCTGGTTCATCAGATAAATGCCGTAACCGCTTTTGAGTAGCGGTTGGGCAAGGCTCTCAAGCCCGGAATCGCTGATAAATCCCTGGCGCCACGCAACTTCTTCAGGGCAGCAGATCTTCAATCCCTGGCGTTCCTCGATGATTCGGACATAGGTCGCGGCGTCGAGCAGCGACCGGTGCGTGCCCGTATCGAGCCAGGCAAAGCCGCGTCCCATCAGCTCGACGTGCAAGGCTCCTCGGTCAAGATAAGCGCGATTGAGGTCCGTGATTTCATATTCGCCGCGCGCCGACGGTCGGAGGGAAGCGGCGATGCTCGAGGCTTCGCCGTCGTAGAAATAGAGACCGGTCACGGCGTGATTGGACTTTGGCTCGGCCGGCTTTTCGTCGATCGCAACGGCGCGTCCGTTCTCGTCGAATGTGATTACGCCGTAGCTTTCCGGGTTCGAGACATAATAGCCAAACACGGTCGCACCAGATTGCCGCTGGTTGGCCGCGTCGAGCAGCTGCGGGAGTCCGTGGCCGTGGAACAGATTGTCGCCCAGGATAAGCGCGGAGGGCTGTCCGCGAACGAAGTCCGCGCCGATGCGATAGGCCTGGGCCAGACCTTCGGGACGGTGCTGGATCGCGTAGCAAAGTTCGATGCCCCATTGGCCGCCATCACCTAGCAGCCGCTGAAAAGCCTGCTGATCCTCGGCGGTTGTGATCACCAGTATCTCCCGAATCCCGGCAAGCATCAGCACGGACAGCGGGTAATAAATCATCGGCTTGTCATAGACGGCCATCAGCTGCTTGCTGATCGGCAACGTCAGCGGGTGCAGCCGAGTGCCTGCGCCACCCGCCAGGATGATGCCCCGCCGCCGAACGGGTTGGTTAGAGGGAATTTCCTGCATTCTGCGCCCACTCGATCCCATGTGCAGCTGGAGGCTTCGATCAATTCCTAGCTGGAACGCAGCGCCTTCTCAAACCGGCTGCTGGGTTAGCGCTATATGCCGGCCGCTATCACAACGGCCGCACCCGCGGTTTCAAGCGTTTCTTCGGGGCCGAGCAGCAGGCATTCGCCGGGCCCGGCGCTGTCCGCGCCTGCGCGGACTTCGGCTTCCAGCGGGAGTATCCAGCGCGTGCGTCCGGGCAGAGCATCCTCCGTCGCCCGGACCACCACGAAATGCATACCCTCGACGAGTACCTCATTCTCGTTCGCAAGAATGTGCTTCGAAAGCGAAGTCGGGTGTGGGGCTCGCCGGGCCACCGCGACCGCATCATCGAGGTGCAGTTCGCGCGGACGGCCGTAATCATAAAGCCGGTAGGTCACGTCAGAATTCTGTTGAATTTCGAGCAATGAGATACCGCCCCCGATGGCATGAATGGTCCCGGGAGGCACGTAGAAGAAATCACCCGCCGCGACCGGTCGCCAATCGACCAGCTGCTCGATGGATCCGTCGACAGCGGCGGCGCGCAGTTCGTCCCTGGTGATCTCTCGTGTCAGCCCCAATCCCAGGGTTGCATCGGGTTCAGCATCGATGATCAGCCAGCACTCGCTCTTCCCGCATGGCAAATGGCGGAGGCGCGCCTCGGCATCGTCCGGATGCACCTGAATCGAAAGACGCTCGCTCGTAAAAATATATTTGACCAGCAGCGGAAGTTCCGGCCCGGTCTCGAACCATACCTCACCGATGCGCTTGCCCGCCGGAGGAGCAAACGCCGACGGCAAGGCATTGCGGCCCCACGGCTTTTCGACATAGCACGGCTTGAGCTTCATGTGCCAACGCACGCTAGCCGATCGAGTGGCGCGACGGGAGTCACATAGCGCTCCGCCTGACTATCAAGGTGTACCAGGCAATGCCCGCCAAACTTAGTTTCGGGATAGCGGGCCTTTCCCAAGGAGGGCTAGCCAGGCCGGCAGCCCACCCCTGCGGGCGCGTGTCTTCGGCCGCGAAAAGGCACTTGAGAGAGAACTATTTGTTAACCATGTGCGGGGCAGCTTCGCGGCTTAGGCGGAGACTATCGGAATGGTGCTTTCAGCGCAGCTCGAGAACAGTGGACCCAAGGTCGATCGTCGGACCTCCGACCGACGTGTGCTGAAGCTTCGCGTACCGGGCTCGACGGCTTCCGAAAGCGGAGTACCGGTGCTCATCCATGACATGTCGGTCTCCGGGCTGCTCATTCAGACCGAAGCCGGCATTGATGTCGGAACGATGCTTGACATCCAACTGCCGGAAGTCGGCCCGCAATCCGCGACAGTTGTGTGGAACCGCGACCAGTTTTTCGGCTGCGAGTTCCAGTCGCCGCTATCGAAGGCCGGGCTGAGCGCCGCCCTGTTGAAAAGCTATGCCGGGCAGGAGGACCGCACCGGCGCGGAGGCCTTCGAAGGTGCTTACCCGGGCGAGACCGACAAACTGCCACGCAATTCGCGTCTCACGATCATCATCGCCTTGGCGATCGCATCCTGGGCCGCAGTCGTGGCCACGTATGTACTGATTCGGTCCTAATTGGCGCTTTGCTGGGGGATGCCCGGCGCGAAGCGGCGCCTTTGGTTCACGCCGGCGAGCGGAAGCACCTTGGAACCCAGCCAAGCCCGAACAGCAGGATCGTAGGTCCTGGCCAAGAGCCAGCTCACAGCGATCAGCGCCCCCAGCACAAGCGTACCGCCGACGTGCCCGATGGCCTCGGGCGAACGACCGTTGATCTCAAGCGCCCATGCAACAAACCCCAGAACCGGGACGTGAATGACGTAGAGTGGATACGATACATCCCCGAGAAACCGGCATAGGCGCGCGGATGGTGGCCGATAACGCGCTCCAAGGATCAACAGCAGCGGAAACGCTGCCATGATACAAAAGAGCGCGTAGCGAACCGCATGGTCGGTCTTTAGTGCGAAAATAGGCATGAGGGCCAAGGGCAGGAGGTTCGCAAAGCGGGTGAGCTTGGGCACTGCCCCATCGAATCGGTAGATGAGGACCCCCGCGAAAAAGGGGAAGGCCACTCTCGCGAATCCCGCGAAAAAGGTCTCGCTGTTCCAGCCCAATTCGTAGGTGTGATGGTAGCGCATGCTCGCAACGAGAGCGATAGCGAACACAATCACGCCGGCAATCAACCGCCGGTTGCTCCTAAAGAAGGTCCATAGCAGCGCCATCGAGAGGTTCACGACATCCTCATAGAAAAGCGACCAGCGCGGATTATTGATTATGAAGAGCTCGTCGCCGCTGTTGGGCATCGGTGAAGGCATCATGATCCAGACCGAGACGAATGCGAGCACCGTGGCCGCGGCGCCGAGTTCCCATCGGCCGGTGGCGACTTGCAGAGCTGCCAGCACCGTTCCGATCAGCGCTCCAATGAAATAGAGCGGCGAAAGGCGTACGAAGCGGATCGCGAGCAGTCCGATGACCGAAAGCCCTTCGTCGAGACGGCGCCCGTAAGCGTGCGTCATCACGAAGCCGCTCAGCATGAAGAAGAGATCGACCGCGAGCGAGCCGTTCGGCAGATATGGGCCGCCGATAAATGGCTTCGCGTGCAGGCTGACCACCGCGATCGCCGCGACGCCGCGCATGCCATCCAGCGTGGCGAAGTGGCGCGTCTTCGTGCTTTTCGTGGAGTTCGGGTTACATGCGTCTGCTATCCGCAGTTGCGGAGTATCGCCGCTGCCCTCGATCGGTTCGCTCAAAGCCTGATTTCCCCCGCGCCCGGGTTCCATGATGCACGGGTGTGGACGCGAGTTTCAATCCCGGATTTTTGCGCTTATTCAAAATGGTACAGGAAGCTGGCGATGATGGCGTGCTTCGCGGCTTGCGGGTTGTCGAGCGTCTCTCCCTGAGATCTCAGCGGCGGTGCCTCTCGCCCGCGATGGGACAACTTCTCTTCAATCTCAATAAGTTCCGTATTGACGCAATCAGGCACTTTGATCATCGACTGCAATCGGGGGTGTTCGGATGCCTTATTCGGGCCGCGCGAAGGAGTCGCTGACAAGCGCTGAGAGCCCGTCACCATTAGAGCTGACGTTGATCGTCCCTACGCTGAACGAGCGTGGAAACATCGATGCCCTGCTCGAAGCAATTGAAAAGGCGCTGCGTGATTTCCGCTGGGAGCTCATATTCGTCGACGACGCCTCGACCGACGGCACGCCTGAGCGGATCCAGGAAATCGCGCAACTCGACCGCCGAATCCGGCTGATCCGGAGGTTCGGGCGCCGCGGCCTCGCTTCGGCGGTCGTGGAGGGCGCACTCGCCTCAACCACACCCGTCATCGCGGTGATCGACGCCGATTTGCAGCATGATGAAACGGTCCTGCCGAAGCTCGTTCGCCCTCTGCTGCGTGGCGAAGCGGACGTTGCGGTAGGGTCGCGTTACGGCGCAGGCGGATCCACCGAGGGCTGGGACGACGCGCGCCGGCGCATCAGCCGCGTCGCGACCTGGGCAGCGACCCGCCTTCTCAAGACCGAATGCAGCGACCCCATGAGCGGCCTCTTCGCGGTCCGGCGCGAGACTCTGCTGGCTGCGCGGCCGCGGCTCTCCAGCCTCGGCTACAAGATTCTCCTCGATATTCTGGCGTCTCTGCCGACCCGGCCGAGAGTCATCGAGGTCCCGTATCGATTCGGAACACGGCTGACAGGCGAGAGCAAACTCGACCATGCAGTCGAGCTGGAATATCTCGAACTGCTTCTCGACAAAGTGGCCGGGCGGTGGATTCCTCCAAAACTGCTGATGTTCGGTGCGGTTGGCGCACTAGGATTGTTGGTCCATCTCGGCCTGCTCGACTTTGTTCTGAAGGCGCTGCTCCTGCCGTTCGCGACAGCCCAGACGGTTGCGGTCGTCGGCGCAATGACCTTCAACTTTGCCTTGAACAACGTCTTCACCTACCGCGATCGGCAGTTGGTGGGATGGCGCTGGTTTCGCGGTCTGCTCACCTTCTACCTGGTCTGCTCGATTGGAGCGGTCGGTAACGTTGGCGTCGGTGCGCTCGTGTACCAGCAGTCCTCGACCTGGTGGCTCGCCGGCATTTCCGGTGCGATTGTCGGCGCGGTGTGGAACTTCGTCGGCAGCAGCTGGCTCACGTGGACCCGGCGCTGACGGCGAGCGCCGGAATGTTCGGGGGACCGCTCGCTTTGGGCCTCGGCCTGTTATTCATCATTATCGGTGCGACTTTCTCAACGATATTACTTCGGCCGAAGACACGCCTGGACGCGGTAATCGCTTTCGGCGTCGTCGCACCGGCAGGCATTGCTGCCGCCATGCTCGCAGCGGGAATCCCCGGGTTGCTGCGGCCGGCTCCGCTGTTGGTTCTACTGGGCGCATGGGCGCTTTTCGCAATAGGGGCCGTCCGGTACCGGCGCTCGCATGAGGCGCGCGTCCGTTGGACCGGGATATTTGCCCACTGGCGGCAGCACCCCTGGACCGCCGCGCTCGTGCTGCTCGCAAGCCTGTCGCTGGCCTTGCAGGTCGTGGTCGCCCTTGTACTCCCGCCCTATGCCTATGACGCGCTGACCTATCACCTGACGACTGTCGCGGTGTGGGTGCAGAGCGAGAGCCTGGCGCCATCGCCCTTAAGCCGCTGCTGCGCCTTTTATCCCTTCACTCCCGAGCTCCTAGTCGGCTTCCCAGCCGTTCTGCTGCACGACAATTCACTCGTCGGCCTGGTCCAGCTGCCCTTCGTCTTGCTGGGTGCGGCAGCCACCGCCGGGATCGCACGGATTGCCGGCTTAACGCGTTCGGCGGCTGCAGCTGCCGGGGCATTGTTCGCCCTGACGCCAGCCGTTCTTGCACAGGCGCCCACAAATTATGTCGATGTCACGCTGGCAGCGATGGTCCTGTCCTCGCTCTATGCGCTGACACGCTTTGCCCAAACGGGTGTCGAACAGCAGCTGATTGTCGCGGGGTTAGCGGCCGGCATGGTCCTCGGTACGAAGGGCATCGGTCCGCTCTGGGCAATCGCGCTTTTCGCAGCGGCAATTGCCGCGTCAGCGATCGCGGTTCGGACCGGCCGAGCGAGGTCAGGGTCGGCCATCACGGGGCTCGCTGGCGGAGCCTTTGGTGGCATTTGCCTTGGCGGATGGTGGTACATCCGCAATCTCGCGACCACCGGAAACCCGCTCTACCCGTTCACCGTCCGGGTTTTCGGAACGACTCTGTTCAACGGACCGATCAATGTCGGTGAGACGCTGACCGTACCGCCGGTCGGCGCGAATTCCCCGTGGCCGGTCACCGTCGCCTTGAGTTGGGCGAGCGACCTCAAATTCTGGAATCAAGGTTCAATCGATTATCAGCAACGGCTCGGGGGCCTTGGACCTGTCTGGGTCTGGCTGGGACTGCCGTTGCTTGCGGCTATGGTGGTGATACTCATCCGGCGTCGCAATCTGGCGTTGATTCCCCTCGTTGCCGTCCTGATTGTGTTCCTTCTCCAGCCGTACAAGTGGTGGGCTCGATTTACGCTGCCGCTCGCTGCGCTCGGCTCGGTCGCCGTCGCCTGGGCGATCGTCAGCGCCCCCTGGCCGTGGTTGCGGACAGTGCTGCGGACATCAGCGCTCGTCCTCGCGATCGCCGGAGCGGTGCTGGCGACCTATGCCGTCGATCCGGCGGCACGCGCCACGGACATCCCCGCAACGCAAATCCTCGCGCTAATCGGCAAGCCGACCGAAGATCGCTCACTTGGGCGTCTCGTCCATCATGAGTATGCGTTTCTCGACCAAGTCCCTGAAAATGCCACCATGGTGGTCGATCTCGACGCGCGCCCCGTACGTTTCGTGTCGCCGCTTTTCGGTCCGAGGTTCAATCGGCGCGTCCTTCCAGCTGACGCCGGCCAAGTCCCGATCAATGGCTGGCTTGTCACGTCATTCGGTCGGCCGCTCGACGCGGCTGCGGGAGCGGCGCACGTCCTCATCTGGGATGTTCGGGGCATTCGCGTGTGGCGTCCGAAAACGCCAATCGATCCTCCAAGTGGGACAGCCTGCTACACAACCCCAATGATGGTTAGGCCGCGCACATGCACGTCCGCGTAAAGGTCAAGCGTCACCGCCTTCAATGCGAGAGACCCAGCGAGCACCACAGTGCCGAGATCGTCCACGCGCTGCAGGGCTGAAACGACCGCGGCTTCATCGCCCGTGGTATCGACGATTGCCGAGGGCGGCGCATTGGGGTGCAACTGAACCCGGTCACCCAGCCGCGTTCGAAGCTCGTCGGCGAGGGAATTTTCGCCGAGGATTTCGATACGGCCGCTCGAATCGGGAAGCGCCGCGAGAATGTCGGCGGCGTTCACGCAGACGTACTCACTGAAGCGACAGCCTCGGGTTGGCCGCTCGCGACCGAACGATAGACGGCATCAACGAACGCTTGCACGGCAAGACCGTCCATGGCGGTAACATCGGGCTCCCGTTCTTCGAGAACTGCGGCGGCGAAGCGCTCGACGAAGATCGTCCGCACGTCCTCATTCTCCTGCTCCGGCAGCTCGTTCCAGCGTCCCGCGACCAAGCCAGGCAAGGCACATTCGGTGTAGATCCGCGGTTTGGGGCCGAGCTCGACCGTTCCACGCTCTCCCCATATCTCGAGCCGCGACCCGGGAGTGCCGCGGCTGCTGGCCGATCCTACCAGCGTGCCGACCGCGCCCCCTTCGAACCGCACAGCTACACCGATCTGGTCCTCGACTTCCTGGCCCGCAAGAACGTCGGCAACGGCGTGGACTTCCGCGATCTCACTCCCCGAAATATGCCTCAGGAGATCGACGAAATGGGTCATGTTCATGATCATCACGCCACCGCCTGAGCGCTCAGCACTCATCCTCCAGTCGGAGCTTGCACGGCCGGAAAAGCCGCCGTGCCAGTATGATTGGGGCTTGTCGGCGTGAAAGGCCACAGAAGCTCCGCGCAAGGACCCGAGCGCCCCGCCGCGAACCAGCTCGATTGCGGCAGCGGGCGCGGCTTCGTACCGGTAGGGAAAGCAGACAGATAAGGTAACTCCGGCGGCTTTTGCCGCTTGGACGGCCGTTGCGGCCGAGGACATGTCGACCGCGAGCGGCTTTTCGACCAGGATATGGAGGCCGATGGCCGCAGCATCGGCGATCATGCCGGCATGCAGGTCGTGAGGCACTGATAGAAAGACGGCGTCGACCAGCTTTTTGTCCAGCGCCTGCTCGAGCGTCGGCACGACTGTTCCGCCGTGCCGCCTCGCCACCGCTTCGGCGAGCTGCGGGATCGAGTCATGAACGATGACAAGCTCCGCGTTCGTCGCGCGTGACACTGCTCGAGCATTGCTGAGGCCTATGTCCCCGCATCCAACGACTGCGAAACGCAACGGCCGAGGAGTCGCGGAGGCGGCAGGGCGTGTTTGCGGCTGGACCGAGCATGTCACTGGCGGCAAGCGAGGCGGGGCCAGGAAGCCGCGCCGCTGCGCACGTTCTTCGCGGGGAAACCTGCTCCAGTCTAAGTGCGCCGGGCCGAGCGAACCATCAGCGAGCCTGCGGTACATCAAGCCGATCTCGCGAGGATCGACTGCCTCACCGGCGAGGTCGTCGGCGCGAATGGCGCCCGTTCTCAAACCGTCGAGAAAAATCGTTCCGAGCTCGGCGAACGGATCGCCGCCACTGCGCCTCGCTTCCACTGCGAGAGCGCTGATATGGGCCCCCACGAGACGCAGACGACGTCTCTGAAGTTCGGGAAGCGGAACCGCTTGCGAAACACCTCGCGGTGAGCCGAGCAGCACGACGGTACCCTTGTCGCGAGTCGCAGCTATTGCCGTGCCAATCCCATCCGGATCGCCAGTGGCTTCGATGACAATATCGGCCGCGATGTCGCTCAGACCCTGCTCTGCCAGCCGGAAGTCCGCCCCGAGGAGCGCGGCAGAGGGTTCATGGCGGCGCGTCCTTGCGATGATCGTTATTGAGCCTGCGCCAGCCGAGCGCGCGAGCCGAGCCGCCAATGCGCCAATCGGTCCAGCACCGATGACACAGACTGACTCGCCTCCCGCGATACTGGCCCTGCGCAAGCCGTATCCGCTAATCATCGCCAAGTAGACGAGCGCGGCCTGTGCGATAGGGACTCCTTCGGGGACGTGCAGGGCCCATTTGGCAGGGACCGTCGCCACTGACGCATGCGCGATCCTCGGGATTGCCACCAAGTCCCCTTGCGCGATGCCGGTGACGCCCTTCCCAACTGCGAGCACTCGTCCGGCTCCGGAATAGCCGGGATAAAAGGGCAGGTTCGGCTGGGCATTCGGCCGGCGCAGCCATTGGGCACGCTCGGTCCCCGGACTGATCGCGGAGATAAGGATTTCTACCGTAATCTCTGCCAACCCCGGCAGCGGCACCTCCACCGACACCAGCTCTGCTCGTCCCACCCGGGAAATCACAACAGCGAAGCCCGCCACGGACCCGCGCATGAATGGCCGACGCAGGCGCGCTCGAGCCCAATCTCGAACCGAGCGTCGCGCGAGCTCAAGGTCTTTTCCGGTGTAGCCCCGCCAATTTAGGAACGCGTCCGTTCCACGCACCCAGAGCGCCTTGGCGCGACCCATCATGGTCTAAGGATGACAGCAGCAATCGTCTTTGCCAATCGTGCTGATCGGCCCATAGCTACCCTTGTTAACTGCCCGTAGACACAGGGGATTATCTGTTGGACAATGCGGGATTAAATTCGAGCCGCCTTTTCGGGCTCGGGGGGACAGCCTAAGCATGGCCTCAAAACAACAGAAACTCAGCGGCCTGCCGATACGTCTGGCAAAGGGATTGTTGCGGCCCGCGAGACGGGCGGTGCACCGGCTGTTTGGCATTCCTGCCGTGGTCTTCCGCGCGCGAGGCCGTCCACAAGCCATTGCCTTGACCTTTGACGACGGGCCTTCCGAATGGACTTTGGAGATCGCCCGAGCGCTCGAGGCGCACGGATGCCGCGGCACGTTCTTCCTTCTTGGCTCGGCCGTGGAACAACAGCCTGGAATCGTCGCGACGCTCGCCGCTTCCGGGCACGAGCTGGGCAACCACACTTGGAGTCATGGCGATCCTGCGCTGCAGAGCAGCTCGGTGATCCGGGCCGAGATCGAGAGAGCTGCCGCTGCAATCAGCGCTGCCGGCGGACCGCGCCCGCGTCTCGTCCGCCCGCCCTATTGCGGCGCGCCGTACGCGGTGGCGCGTGCGGTCGCGCGATCGGCAAAAGACGCACTGATCGTCCTTCGGTCTGTCGACCCCGCCGACTGGCGCGCCGAATCGCCGGCGGAAATCGTTGAGGCGGTCCTTGCGAAAATCAACCCGGGCGATATCGTTTGCCTGCACGATGGCATTGCGCCGAATAGCAGCGGTTCCAGTTCGCGCTCGGCAACGGCTGCCGCAGTCGCACAGCTCGTCCCCGCGCTTCTGGAACGAGGCCTCCGTCCGGTCACAGTATCTGAACTTCTTGCTTGATACCTGTCAGCGTTATCATGCCGGTGTGGCTCCCTCGCGCCGACTGGCTTCGCCAGGCTGTCGAGAGCGTGCTTGCGGAGGATCGCTGCGATCTTGAGCTGATTCTTGTGGACGACGGCAACGATCAGCCGATTGCCTCGCTGCTCGCGGATGTCCAGGACCCGCGCCTCCGAATCATGCGCGTCGATCATTGCGGCCCATATGCGGCACGCAATGCCGCCCTGCGGCAGGCCGGGGGAGACTACATCCGCTTCGTTGATTCGGACGACACCGCTGGACCCGGCAGTACGGGAAACATGCTGGAGCTCGCACGAACCTGCAGCGAGGAAACGCTGGTCTACGGCGCAACGGCGATGTGCGACGCTGATCTGAACCCCGAACGCGTGGTGAAGGAGTCTTTCGAAGGATACGCGGCCGAGGAGTGCCTGCTCGGAGGCTTCAACGTCTATGTGGTCTCGATCCTTTACCCGCGCTCGGTACTAGAGCGCTCTGGACCGTGGGAGGAGACAGGTTTTCGAGTTAGCGGCGATTGGGATTTTGTACTGCGCGCGCTCGAGCAGGCGCCAGTGCGCAGCCTGGACCAAGTCGTGTCCTATTACCGCATGAACCGGGATTCGGTGTCGAGGTCAGCCCGCTTGTCCGACGGCGTGAAAGCGGCCACGCTCGTGGTCGACCGTTATTTCGAACGTCATCCGGAACTGCACGGGACCGCGCTCGAACGGGATGCGTACACCAATCTCCATCTGACCAGCGCGCGACGGCATTGGACCGGCGGCCAAATCCGACGATCAATCCGCCAGCTGTTCCTCGCGGCCCGACACAACCCGCTCGCTGCGATTGGGGCCATCTCGCGGTTCGTCGCCAGGGCATTGAGGAAGGAGCGATTTGCTCCGAGCCGCAAATAACCGGCGACAACCGTCTTAAAATGGGTCATGTGGATAAAATTGTTAATTTTCTCTTTACTCTTGTGTTAAGAGGCTGAAGTCTTTGCATTTGTATCCCCGAGTCGCGGGGAATTCCTAGGAGGTAGCGTGGCTAGCGTATCGTATGCGGTCCTGAGTGATATCAAGGCTGTCAGTCACGACAGCTTGTCCGACCGTTTCCGCCTCAAGCGGATCATCGACGTTGTCGGCAGCATCGCGGCCCTGATTTTCCTCGCGCCGCTGCTGATCATAGTCGCGCTCCTGATCTGGTCGTCCGGGAACGGCCCGGTCATCTATGCGCACGAGCGGATAGGTCGCGGCGGAGAGCTGTTCCCTTGTTTCAAATTCCGGACGATGACGATGCGCGCCGACGAGTGCCTCTCGCGTTTGCTAGAAAGCGATGAGCGCGCGCGCGAAGAATGGCTCGCGATGTATAAGATCAAGCGCGATCCACGAGTTACGAAGCTTGGCAGGTTCTTGCGGCGCACCAGCATCGACGAGCTTCCGCAGCTCTTCAACGTGCTGAAAGGCCAAATGAGCCTCGTGGGACCGCGTCCGATCGTTCTTTCGGAAATAGCCAGGTACGGCCATTACTTCGCCGATTATTTGTCGGTGAAGCCTGGAATTACCGGTCTGTGGCAGGTCAGCGGGCGCAACAATACAACTTACCGGCGCCGTGTCGCGCTGGATGTGATATACAGCCGACGTGTTTCTTTGGGTATGGATGCCTGGATTTTGCTCTCGACCGTACGAGCGATCATCAAGGCCGACGGTTGCTACTGACGCGTACCTAGCAGGGCCGGAAGCATGATGGGGATCGATATGAGCAAAGACCTAATTCACCGCCTTAGGCGTCTGGCGAGCGGGCTGATGCTCGTTTTTGGCTGTGGCCTTGTTTCCGCCTGCGGGGGGGGCATGACCCTCGGCCAACTCGGCCACGGCGTCCAGTCTGGTCAGGCAGCCTATACCACGATGGACGTCACGAGGGCGCAAACGCCGGGAAGCGATTACAAGATCGGCGCGCTCGATACGATCGACGTCAATGTCTACCAGGAGCCCGAGCTGTCGGCGAAGGCGATCGAAGTCGATTCGACGGGCAATCTTTCGCTGCCCCTGATCGGCTCCGTCAAAGCAAATGGGAAAACCACCTCACAGCTGTCGAGCGAGATCGCGACCGCTCTCGCGCAGCACTATCTCAAGAATCCGTTGGTAACAGTCACCGTCGCAAGTTCGGCGTCCCAAAAGGTAACGGTGGGGGGCGAGGTAAATGGCCCCGGTGTCTTCGAGATCAAAGGACCGACGAGCCTCCTTCAGACTCTCGCCTTGGCCAAGGGGCCGACCAAGACCGCGCAGCTGAACCAGATCGTCGTCTTCCGGAACATCAACGGTCAGCGCATGGGCGCGGTATTCGATATAAGAGCGATCGGCGCTGGGCGTGCGCCGGATCCGCAAATCCTCGGCAACGACATCGTCATCGTCGGCTTCTCGCCTGCAAGGAGCCTGTGGAACGACATTCTCTCGACGGTTCCAGTCCTGAACGTGTTCCGGCCGGTCATCCTCTAAACACCATGACCGCTCCCCTCACCCCACAACTGCCTCCACCGACTGGGCGTCGTCTGGCGCCTGTCACACCGCGGGCCCCAGCGATCCGATCCGAGCCCGGGTATGAGGCGGTGGCCTACGAGCCGCTGATCGACGGGCAGGCAATCCTTCGAGCCATTTACCGCAACCGGTTCCTCATCATTGGGGTGGTCGTCGCGTCGATGCTGCTCGGCTTGCTTTCGGTTGTTGTCTCTCCGCGAATCTACCAGTCCACGGCAAAAGTACTTATCGGAGACGACATTGAGAGCCCGCTCGAGCTCACCAAGAGTAGCATTGCCCCGCAAGAGGTTGACCGGACGCTCCAGACGCAGCTCGACATGCTGGCAACTCGAGACATGGCGCAGGATGTCCTCGCCCGGCTCAGCGCACGGGGGGGCGCACCGGCCCGCGTAGCAAAAGGATCGACGCCGGAATCGCTGCAGGACAGCCTTCAGGTCTATCTGCCGAGGGATTCGCGGATCGTGTCGATTAGTTACGATGACACCAATCCGCAGGTGGCCGCATTGATGGCCAACAACTATGCCGACGCGCTCATTGAACGCAATTTGCAGACGAAATTCAATGCATCCAACTACTCGCGCCAGTTCCTGCAGAAGCAGCTCACCATCGCCAAGAGCCGACTTGAGCTGTCCGAACGCGCGCTGATCGCCTACGCTCGCGCCGCCGGGCTGCTCGACGCAAGTGCCGGCATGAATGACGAGCAACATGCGCCTAAGTCGTTGACGACTTCCAACCTGGTCCAGCTCAATTCCGTTTACTCGCAGGCCAAGTCGAACCGCATTCAGGCGCAGGAAAAATGGCAGCAGGCTCAATCGACACCGATCATGAGCCTCCCGGAAGTGCTGACGAATTCCGCAATCCAGCAGTTGAACCAGCAGAAGGCAGAAGCGCAAGCGAAGCTGCAGGAACTACTGCAGCGATACCAGGACGAACATCCGCTGGTCCAACAAGCGAAGGCCAATATCGCGGAACTCAACCGGCAGATCCAAACGATGGCAGTGAGCGTCAGGAATTCGATCCGCGACCAGTATCTCGTGGCGGCCAGGCAGGAGTCCGCGCTTGCCAGCGGCGTAGGCCAGCTCAAGGGAGCTACGCTGTCGGAACAGGATCGTTCGGTCCGCTACAACATCCTTCAGCGCGAGGTAGACACCAACCGCCAGCTCTATGACGGGCTGCTGCAACGCTACAAGCAAGTCAGCGCCGAAGCGGGTGCTACAAGCAACAACATCGCGGTCGTCGACCGCGCCTATCCAACCAGCGTTCCCATTTCGCCAGACGCAGGCAAGAATCTTTCAGTGGCATTTGCTGGTGGCGCAATACTCGCATTCCTGCTCGTCTTCGTTCGCGAGCGCCTCGACCAAAGAGTGAGTGAGCCCGAGACGGTTGGCCAAGAAGTCACCGTTCCTCTTCTTGCGGTCATTCCAAAGGTCAAGGATGCAGTCGACGTTGCCGACGCTCTGCTCGATTCCAACTCGCCGCTTTCGGAAGCCTGCCATTCTCTTCGAACGGCCATTGAACTGGGCACCGAACGAGCGCCGCCGGGCTCCATTCTATTCACCAGCAGCAAGGCGCAGGAGGGAAAATCCACCACCGCACTGGGCCTCGCGCATGCTTTCGCGCAGGCCGGAAAACGAGTCCTTCTGGTGGACGGGGACCTGCGCAAACCGACACAGCATCATCATGAGAACATCAAGAACGACGTCGGATTGGCCGATGTCCTTTCGGGCAGGATCGCGTTGTCGAATGCAAAGACCCGCTCAGAGATGTTCGAAATCGACCTGTTGACGGCGGGATCACGTCCGGCGAGCCCCGCGGCGGTGCTCGATCCGCTGAGGGTGAGAGCGCTAATTGACGATGCGCTTAAAACCTATGACTACGTCATTATCGACGGACCGCCGATCATGGGTCTTGCGGACGCTACGCGCCTCGCGGCGGCGGCAGACGCGACTATCTTCGTTGTGAGGAGCGAAGGAGTCACCAAGGAGGAAGCCCGCTTCGCCATAGGTCGGCTGCAGTCCCAACAAAGCCATGTCATTGGCGCAGTCCTCACGATGTTCGAAGCCCAGCGGTCGCTTAGGTCAAACTATTACACCTACAATTACCCCGAGCCCGCCGCCTAACGGGCGTCGGACTTGGGCAATCCGACACACTCCAGCAGCTGGTCACGAACATCGGCCCAACTGCTCTGCTTCACCAAAGGGACGTCGCCGGGGTCGAATGCCAGCGCCCCGTCGAGCGCCGCGTCGATCGTCGGCGGATCCTTCACATCGTAGAAGAAAATGCCCGGGCGATCGAGGCCGAATCGCAGGAATTGGGGCGCGACAATGCGCTTCCGAAGTGACATGAACAGAGCAAGCTTGTTTGAGGTCTCTGCCAAGTACGCGCTGTGCGGATGTTCTTCGTAAAGGGCAAGGCAGACGTCCGCCTGGGCAGCAAAATCGACCGCATCCGCATACGGCAATTCCCCATGTGTGACGAGGTTGGGCGCTCGCACCGGAGCAATCATCTGTCCGATCTGGTGGAATGTGATGGCTGGCCTCCGCAACGGCGCAAGGCGCAAAAACTCATAATCGAGGAGCGTGCTGCCGACTGAGGTGGCTACTGGTCCGTCGCTCTTATAACGGCGCTTCCCGCGGACGGACGGGAGGTCCGGAACGCCATGAGGCTGGTAGATTGCATTTTTCAATCTCGCGAAGCGCGATTGCAGAAGCGTGCGACTGGGAACGCTGACACAATCGAACTGATCGATCACGGCATCCTCGGCGGCGGGAACCAGAGGAGAATTGCGGATGACCCGAACATCGTCCGAGACCCGATAGACTAGCTTTGCATCCGTCGCGTTCCTGACGGCGTCAAACATCATGAGCGACGCGTTGCTCTCGAACACGACAAGGTCGGCGGCCCTCACGAAGGCTGTAAGAGAATCGGACAAACGGCGTCCATAGCGGGACATGGCGATACCAGTGACGCTTCGCAGCCATGGGAACCTGATATGAGCTGGGTGGATAAGAGCCGGCTCGATGTACATGGTGAGGCGTGGGGCAAGTTCCATTGGAACACCCATCGGCTGAACCGAAGCAAGGCGAGGATCGTGACGCAGTTTGGATGCGTGGCTGATGCCCGTCGTGACAAAGGTGACATCCCACCTTGCGGCCCAGAAGGCGTCAGCAAGCCAGTGGAAACCCGCGCGCCGAGGGCTATCGAGCAGATGATAGCTCAGAAAAACGACGCGTCCTTCCCGCAGCCGTGTCATGACCGCGGGCAACTCACCTTAGGACGCCCGTCAGCGACCATTCTGTCATTTCACTGGACACGCCCGGAGTAATTGCCCCACTTGCATGGGAATGATCAACCGTCTCTGGTGGATTCATCCCGGTAACCTACTATTATTGCTCGTTCTGCCGGTTTTCGTGCTCGGCGCCACACTGGGCGCGCCGTACATGCGGCAATTCGGCACATACAATTTCCTAACGCCCGGAATGGTCATATTGGGGGTCGTCGGCCTCACGGTCATGGCCAGCGGCGCGATGGTTGGAACGGCTGTCACCTCGAGACGTGGCGCGCAACATCTGAGTTTCGAGGCGCGCTCGTTCGATTTGGTGTTAGTCGCGTTTCTTATCGTAACACTAAGCGCATACTTACTTCTCCTGGGTCCCTTGATCATGGACTTCGCAACGGTGATTGCCGGATTGAGCGGCGAACAGGGCGCAATTTACGTCGCGAGGCAGAAGATGTTCCGGCTTTTCGGCGTTACTTCGCTGACCAACATCGCCCCCGTTGTCCTGTGCATGTCATCGATCCGTTTCTTACTCTGGGGCAAGTTTTTTCCGCCCCGCGCAACCCTTCTGGCTGCCTTCTTGCCAATCCTCATTCTGTTTCATGCGTTCGCCGGCACTGAAAGGATCGTCCTTTTCGAGGCCGCCGTCGCCTTCATGCTGCCGCTCTTCACTTTCTGGGAGCGGCTGAGGGTAATTGGCCGATATGTACCGATCCTCGGTGTTACGGCCGTTGTCGTCGTCTTCGCTGCAGGGGAATATTCCCGGACTTGGCCTTATTACGCCGCCCAATACGATTCCTTCGCCCAATTCGCCGCGACGCGACTACTCGCCTACATCGCTGTCGCCTCGAACACCGGCGCGGGAATCATCACGACAATGCCGCCGGTCGGATATCCGCTGGTCACGGCCCGCTGGTTCACGAAATTGCCGTTCCTCTTCGACACGACCAAGGTCACTTATCAGGATCAGTATTTCCGTTCCTTCGGCAATGTCGAGTTCAACAACCCCGGTGGGATCATGGCTCCGATCATTGACTTCGGCATTCCCATAGGTCTCGGCTACCTCTTCCTGTTCGGCATCCTCCTTGGGTTCATTTACGGCTTGTATCGGACCAGGCATCCGGTCGGGCTCCTTGCC
>JBKPKF010000073.1:0-11879 GCA_046730995.1 Pseudomonadota bacterium | reverse complement strand
CGCCTCCCGACGCTGAGATGCCGTCGGTTGAAACCCGGCGTTATGCCGAGCAGGATTCGTTCGAGGTCAGGGCGGCTGCGCAACCCGTGGTCATCATCAGTTTGATCCTCGCCGGGCTCGCGGCCCTGCTGCTTATCGCAGCGCTGCTGGCATTCCCACTTTCGATTTAGGACGCCTTCGTCCGCGCAACGTAATCGTCGACGTTTTTCGCCAGCACATCCATGGGCACGTTCCCACCTTTCACCACAGCGTCGTCGAACGCGCGCAGGTCGTATTTCGGCCCGAGCGCCGACTTCGCGCCGTCGCGCAAACGGTTGATGGTCGAATGGCCGACCTTGTAACCGCACGCCTGGCCTGGCCAGCTGCAGTAGCGGTCGACTTCCGAAGCCACTTCGAGCGGGTTGGAGCCATTGCGCTCGACGAAGAAGTCGACCCCCTGCTGGCGCGTCCACCGCTTGGCGTGAAGCCCTGAATCGACCACCAGGCGGCAGGCGCGAAAGGCGAGGGACTGGAGATAGCCGAGCCGGCCCGCGGGGAAATCGTCATAGACCCCGAGCTCATCGACCAGCTGCTCCGCATAGAGAGCCCAGCCTTCCGAATAAGCGTTGAACGCCAGCTCCGTGCGAATGAGCGGCATCTTGTTGGCATATTCGCCCTGCCAGACGTGGCCCGGAATTGCCTCGTGCGCCGCGAGGTCGGGCAGACTGTATTTGCTGTGAAGATTGGTGTCGCGAAGGTTGATCCAGAATTTGCCGGGGATTTTGCCGTCGATCGAGCCGGCGCCGCCATAGGCGCCTGGGGCGCCGGGTTCTTCCTCTGGCGGCATGCGCTTCACCTCGAGATGGCCGGGGACAAGCGTGTTGAACGCCCGCGGCAGCTGGGCGCGGATCAGCTTCAGCCGCTCCTGGATATAGGCCATGATCTCGGCGCGGCCCGGATCGCCTTCGCTGAACTTGTACTTCGGGTCCTTGGCCAGCGCCTTCATCCGCTCGCCGACCGACCCTTGCGTGTAGCCGAGGCTATTGAGGATCGGGTCCATCCGGCCCTGCAGCTCGTTGAGTTGCTCCATGCCCATCGCATGGACTTCGTCCGGCGACATGTTGGTCGTCGTCGAGGCCTTGAGCGCCCAGGCGTAATATCCGTCGCCGTGGGGCCGAGACCACATTCCGGCCACATCTGTCGCGGAGGCCCTTTCCGCCTTGAGCTCTTCGATCTGGCGCCCGAGCGCCGGTGCGACCTCGCTTGTAACGAGCTTGCGCGCCCTCGCATCCCAGTCGCCGGCGATATTCTTGGTCTCGGCACGCTTGACGAGGGAATCGACGATGCCGTCGCCCTCATGTGCGTTCTTTGCCGCGAGGGTGAGCTGGCTGATGGCTTTGTCGATCAGGAAGTTCGGCGGAACGAGGCCTTGGGCGCGCGCAGCCTTCATCCGCTCGAGCTCGCCGTCGAGCTGCTTCGGATATTGGGCGAGGCGCGTGAGGTAAGCCTCAGCGTCCGAGCTATTCTCCATCGGATGATCGGTGTCGAGGAACTTGGGGGTGTCGAGATAGGCCCCGACGTTTTGGATGACGACATATGGTGTGTTCCGCCAGCCGCCGACCGCGACGTCGCCATAGGGCAAAGCGAACCCTTCGAGCGCGGTCTTGTAGGCGCTCTTCACGACTTCCACGCTGGTGCGCACCGGGAAAGACAAAGCCGTCGTATCGACCGCCTCCGCGCGTTGAAGGTCGGCCTTGAGCGTTGCCGCCACCTTTTGCTGGCCTGCGGTGGAACGGTCGCCAAGCTCAGTTCGCAGTCTGGCGCGGTTGCCGGTGTCGATCCCGAGCGACGTCGCGCCTTCGGGGCTCAGCCGAAGGAGATTTTCGGCGATCGAATCAAGCAGCTTGGACGCGTCGGCGTCACTCGAAACAGCGCCGACCTTGCCGGATTGGACCTTGCAGCCGGGGAGAAGGGCAAATGCCGCGCTCGCGGCCAGGGCCGCGATCGTCTCGCGGCGGGAAAGCTCAAATGCTGACACGAAAGTCTCCGTTAGGCGGACGGGAGTACGCGATCGGCCTCGACCTTGAGGCAATTGCCCTCAACGCCGGTGATGCGCACACGTTCACCGACGGCCGCCGGGCCGCCGCGCGCGCTCCACTCGCTATCCCCGACGCGGACACGCCCGTTCTGATCGTCGACCGCAGCGACCACCGTCACGACTTTTCCGACGAGCCGTCCCGCACGATCGTTCAAGAGCGGGTCGGTGCTGTCCGCGGTACGGTTTGCGTAGAAGCGGCGCCCGACCATCACCGCGATCACCGCATAGAGCGCGAACAGCGCGAGCTGCGATGCCGTGCCGAGGTTGAACAGGACCGTAAACAGCCCGGTCGCGATCCCCGCCGCACCGAGGAAGACGAGGAAGAAGCCGGGGGCAATCACTTCGAGGATCAGCAGCAGGACGCCGCCGATCAGCCACAGCCAGCCGGGATCGATGCCGTTCATCGCTTGGTTTCAGGAACGCCCGGCGCAGCCTTTGCGCGCACGGTCGGAACAGCCCTGCCGCTACCTTCGCCGAACGCTTCCTTGGCGAGCTCGCCGATTCCGCCGAGAGTGCCCATCAGCTGCGTCGCCTCGACCGGGAACAGGATGGTCTTGGCGTTGGGTGAGGTCGCGAACTTGCCCAAGGCCTCAACATATTTCTGGGCGATGAAATAGTTGATCGCCTGGGTGCTTCCGCCCTCAATCGCATCGCTGACCGATTTGGTCGCATTCGCTTCGGCCTGGGCCGCGCGCTCGCGCGCCTCGGCCTCCCGGAAGGCGGCTTCCTTAAGGCCCTCGGCCTGGAGGATCTTGGCCTGCTTCTCGCCCTCGGCGCGGAGGATCTCGGACTGGCGCATGCCCTCGGATTCGAGGATCGCGGCGCGCTTTTCGCGCTCGGCCTTCATCTGCCGGGTCATGGCGTTGACGATGTCCGACGGCGGCCGGATGTCCTTCAATTCGACGCGGGTGATCTTGACGCCCCATGGCTCGGTCGCATGGTCGACCACGGCGAGCAGTCGCGCGTTGATTTCGTCGCGCTTGGACAGCGTCTCGTCGAGATCCATTGAACCCATCACGGTGCGCAAATTGGTGGTCGAGAGCGCCATGAGGGCGCTATAGAGGTCGCTGACCTCGTACGCCGCCTTGGCGGCGTCGATCACCTGGAAGAAGACCACCCCGTCGACCGCGACCATCGCATTGTCCTTGGTGATGATCTCCTGTCCCGGAATGTCGACGACCTGCTCCATCATGTTGATCCGACGCCCGACCCGATAGAAAAATGGCGGGACGAAGTTGAAGCCAGGCTGTCCGACCCGAACGAAGCGCCCGAAATGCTCGATCGTGTAGCGATAGCCCTGGCGGACGATCTTGACGCCGATCATCACGTAAAGGAGCGCCAGCACCGCGAGCGCCGTCATGAAGGTGGTCAACATGGGATTCCCCGAATATTGCTCTCATCCCATGATGCGACGGCGGCGCGGGGCAGGGAAGCGAAATCGGACATGACGAGTGGTCCAATTCGGCAAAACGACAGGGAGGCCTATCAGGCCGACGGCTATGTTCTCCTGAAGCAGTTGTTCCCGCCGCTCGTCCTCGGGATATTTCACGGCAAGATGCAGCAGGATCTGCAGTTGAGGGGCAACCAGGCCTTCATCTCGCGAACGAACCTTCTGACCAAGCCGGCGATCGAGGTTTACAGCCGGCAATATGCGCCGATGGCGACTTTCCATTGGGGCCTTACGCCCGCCGTCGCCGAAGTAGCGGGCTGCGAGCTCCTTCCGACCTACGCCTATTTCCGCGTTTATCAGCAGGGCGACGTTTGCCTGGTTCATTCCGACCGCGCCGCGTGCGAGCACAGTTTGTCGCTCGTTATTCATCTGGCCGACGATCGGCCCTGGCCGCTGTGTGTCGAGAAGCGGCGGATCGACGCTCCGGAAGCAATTCAGCCGGATTTTGGCGAGCAGGAATTCACGTCACTTCCAATGAACGCCGGTGACGCGGTCGTGTATCGGGGGGTCGATCATCGGCACGGGCGGATCGAGCCGAACCCGAACAGTTGGTCAGCGCATCTTTTCATGCACTGGGTCGATCCCAACGGGCCGCACGCAGATCACGCGTTCGATCGGGTCATGCTTGAAAAGCACGGGATGACCGTATGAACGACCTGCGTCTCGTTCGATCGGTGCTTTTCCTTCCGGCGTCCAATCCGCGCGCGATCGCCAAGGCTCGCGAGAGCGAGTCGGATCTCGTCATTCTCGACCTCGAAGATGCGGTAAAGCCGGACGACAAGGATTCGGCGCGCCAGGCGGCCGTAGAGGCTTTGGGCGATGAATGGCCCATGGCGGTCGGTATCCGGATCAACGGCATCGGCTCGGACTGGCATGGGCAGGACCTCGTCGCGGTTACCCACTGCAATGCTGAGTTCGTCGTCGTACCCCGGGTCGAGGACAAGGAAGAACTGTCCTTCGTCAGGAAGCAGTCCGGAAAGCCCGTATTGGCGATGATCGAAACCGCCAAAGGCGTCCTTTCCGCGCATGAAGTGACCCATGACTGCGCCGGCTTGATCGCCGGAACGAACGACCTTCGATCGGATCTGCATTTGCCGCTGGATTCGGGGCGCGAGCCGATCTCAGCATCGCTCCAGCTCATCGTTCTGGCCGCTCGCGCAGCGGGGGTCGCAGTGTTCGACGGCGTCTACAACCGGCTCGACGATCTCAATGGCTTCATCGCTGAAGCCGAAGAAGGCCGCCGACTTGGCTTCGACGGCAAGAGCCTGATTCATCCAAGCCAGATCGAGCCTTGTCATCGCGCCTTCGCACCGTCGGAGGCAGAGCTTGAGCGCGCCCGGCGTTTGGTCGAGGCATTCCAGGGCGGCGCTGAGCGCTTCGACAATCAGATGATCGAGCGGATGCACGTCGAGCAAGCTCAGCGTCTGCTCGAGCGGGTCCCCGTCTAGCCGCCACTTGGCAAAATCGCCGTCTGCTGCCATGGGCCGATATGGCCCAACTCAACGACACTCATGATATTCCGCTCGGACTGACGTTCGACGACGTCCTTCTGCAGCCGCTCGAATCTTCGGTTCTTCCGAGCCAGGCCGACACTCGGACCCAGCTTACCCGCGAAATACCGCTCCACATCCCGATTTTGTCCTCGGCGATGGATACGGTGACCGAGGCGGATATGGCGATCGCTCTCGCGCAGCTCGGCGGCATCGGAGTCCTTCACCGGAACATGGACATCGAAGCGCAGGCCGTGGCGGTCCGGCAGGTCAAGCGTTTCGAGAGCGGGATGGTGGTCAACCCGATCACCATGGCCCCGGAACAGACGCTCGCCGAAGCACTTGAGCTGATGAATGCTCACCGGATCAGCGGCATCCCGATCGTCGAGAAATCGGGCAAGCTCGCGGGGATCCTCACCAACCGCGACGTCCGCTTTGCCGAGAATCCGCGCCAGCCGGTCAGCGAGCTGATGACCAAGGACAATCTCGCCACGGTGCCGATCGGCACCCCGGAAGCGGAGGCGCGCCGGATCCTTCATCAACGCCGGATCGAGAAGCTGCTCGTCGTCGACGGCGACAATCATTGCGTCGGCCTCATCACCGTCAAGGACATTGAGAAGTCGGTGGCGGCGCCCTTCGCAACCAAGGACGGCGAGGGCCGGCTGCGCGTCGCCGCGGCGACCACGGTCGGCGACGCGGGTTACGCTCGTTCGGAAGCGCTGATGGACGCGGGGTGCGACTGCATCGTCATCGATACCGCCCATGGCCACAACACCGACGTCGCGGCCGCCGTCGAGCGAGTGAAGCGCTCATCCAATTCGGTCCAGGTCGTGGCGGGCAACGTCGCGACCGCGGAGGCCGCAAAGGTGCTGGTCGGGGCCGGGGCGGACGCGATCAAAGTGGGGATCGGCCCAGGCTCGATCTGCACGACGCGCATCATCGCCGGCGTCGGAGTGCCGCAGCTCACCGCGATCATGGAGGCTGCGGGAGAGGCGTCGAGAGCCGGCGTTCCGGTGATTGCCGATGGCGGAATCCGGACGAGTGGCGACATGGCCAAGGCGCTTGCAGCGGGTGCTTCGACCGTGATGGTGGGGTCGCTCCTCGCCGGTACGGAAGAAGCCCCAGGCGAAATCTTCCTCTACCAGGGGCGAAGCTACAAATCTTACCGCGGGATGGGCTCGGTCGGCGCAATGGCGCGCGGCTCTGCCGACCGCTACTTCCAGCAGGACATCAAGGACCATTTGAAGCTGGTGCCGGAAGGGATCGAAGGGCAGGTCCCTTACAAAGGGCCGGTGCGCGAGATCATCCATCAGCTCGTCGGCGGGATTAAAGCCGCAATGGGCTATACCGGCTCGCAGACCATCGCTGATCTTCAAAAACGGGCGAAGTTCGTCCGGATCACCAACGCCGGATTATCGGAGAGCCATGTCCACGACGTCTCCATCACCCGCGAGGCGCCCAACTATCCGACGCGATAGGTGACTCCCGCCGCTCGCCTCCAGGCGGCGATCGAGATCCTCGATGAGGTGATTGCCTCCGCCATCGAGGACGGGCCGCCGGCGGACACGATTGTCACCCGCTATTTCAAGCAGCGCCGATACGCCGGCTCCAGCGACCGCCGGGCGGTGCGCGAGCTTGCATTCAGAGCGATCCGGCACACGGCCGAGCGGCCGGCGTCGGGACGCGCCGCAATCCTCGGGTTGGCGAAGGACGACCCGGCGATGCTCGATCTTTTCGGCCAGGCGCGTGGGCCAGACAGGCTCAGTTCGACCGAACAGGCTGTGGAACCCGGGATCGTTCCCGGATGGCTTCGAACCGAACTCTCGACGCTGGTTGCCGAGGCTGAATGGACCGCCTTGCTCGAACGAGCGCCGCTCGACTTGCGAGTCAACGTCGCGCGCATTCCGCGAGCTGAGATTCTGTCCGACTTCCCAGGCGCGGAAGCGACACCGATCAGCCCCTGGGGGATCCGCCTGTCGACCGACGCCAGAATCGACGTCCATCCAGCATTCAAGGCAGGGCTGGTCGAAGTGCAGGACGAAGGTAGCCAGCTGATTGCGCTAACATGCGAGGCGAGGGATGGCGAAGCGCTGGTTGACTTCTGTGCGGGCGCCGGTGGCAAAGCGCTGGCACTCGCAGCGGCTGCTCCGAAAGCACAGATTCTCGCTACCGATAGCAATCGCGCGCGGCTCTCAAACCTCCCCCCACGTGCGGTGCGGGCTGGCGCCGCGATCGAAACGCGGCTTTTGAGCCCGCCGAACGAGTTAGCCGAGCTGGAAGATTGGCGGGGCAAAGCCGATCTCGTCCTGGTGGACGCCCCCTGTTCGGGAAGCGGCACGTGGCGGCGAAACCCGGAGGGTCGTTGGCGCCTCACTCCCGATCGCCTCGACCGCCTGGCCGCGCTGCAAGCGCGGCTGCTCGACATCGGCGCCGAAATCGTCCGCCCTGGCGGAAGGCTGGTCTATGCCGTCTGCTCGCTGCTGTCCCGCGAAGGGGCAGGCCAGATTGATGCCTTTATCAGCCGCCGTTCATCATGGATTGTGCAGGAAACGCCGTTTACCGCGGGGCGTTTGGATGGTGCCGGCCGGCTGCTGACGCCAGGCCACGACGGTACCGACGGATTTTTCGTCGCGCGGCTCGGCCGCCCATGCTAGGGCGACGCGGTTGAGTGGAGAGAAGTTGATGCGTTTTCTTGCTCCTGTCCTTGCGGCGAGCTTCGCCGTTGTGGCTGTTTCCGCGCCCGTCGCCGGGCAGCGGCCCGACAATCAGATCGCGCCCAAGTCGGTTGATCTGCAGAAGCAGGGCGAGGCTTTCCTCGCCGCAGCGAAATTCGACCTGGCCGAAGATGCGCTCGAAGCCTCGCTTGCCGTGGATCCTCGAAACCGCTGGGCGTTCGTCGACCTGGCGCGGGTCGCTGAGAAACAGCGGCTGTTCGGCAAGGCTATCCGAATGGCCAACAAGGCTCTCCTGCTCGAGCCGAATGACCCGGACGCAATCGCGGTCCAGGGCGAAGCGATGGTCGAGCTTGGAGCCATCGCCCGGGCGCAGGCGAACCTCCAGAAGCTGCAAACGGTCTGCAACAAGGGGTGCCCGCAACTCGCACAGCTCTCGGCCGCGATCACTCGCGGGCCGTCGGTCGCGTCTGCGAAGGCGCCCGAGGTTCCGAAGAACAATTGACGGCCCAACAGGCCGTCACCCCGGACTTGATCCGGGATCTGCCTGATTCTTGATCGAAGAAGGCGGATGCCGGCTCAAGGCCGGCATGACGATAATGCTCGCGCCAGCTTCACATATTCTTCGACGCTGAGGGTCTCGGCCCGGCGCTCCGCGTCGATTCCGAGGCTCTTCAGCGCCTCGAGCGCGCCCGGCAGCTGTTTGAGGCTCGAGCGCAACATCTTCCGGCGTTGGCCGAACGCCGCTTGGGTGACCCGCTCGATGACTTTCGAATCGACTCCCGCAGGTGCGGCGTGGGGAACGAAGTGCACGACTGCTGACGTGACCTTGGGTGGCGGGACGAAGGCCGAGCGCTTTACGGTCATCGCAATTCGCGGCTTCGCCCGCCACTGCGCCGCTACCGACAGGCGGCCGTAGGCCTCCTCGCCCGGGCCGGCGACAATCCGGTCCGCGACCTCCTTTTGGAACATCAAGGTCAAGGAACTCCACCACGGCGGCCACGGCTCAGCCGCCAGCCAACGCAACAGCAGCGCGGTGCCAACATTGTACGGCAGGTTCGCAACGACGTGCGCGCCCTCGCCAGCAAGCGCGCGCTCCTCCACATCAAGCGCATTGTCGTCAACGACGGTTAGATCATTGCCAAACTCGTGTTTGAGCTCGGCGAGCGCTGGGATGCAACGCCGGTCGCGCTCGACGGCGACGACCTTCGCCCCGGTGTCGAGAAGTGCGCGGGTCAGTCCGCCTGGGCCGGGCCCCACCTCGTAGACAGTGCGGCCCTGGAGCGGCCCCGGGACTGCTGCGATCCGCGCCAGCAACTGGCGATCGAGGATGAAATTCTGGCCGAGAGCCTTGCTCGCACTAAGCCCGTATCGGGCGATGACGTCGCGGAGCGGCTCCGGGCCGGCGCTCACGCGGTCGCGGCTCGGTGCAGCGCGCATTCCGCTGCCATCGCAATCGCTGCAGCCAACGGCCGGGGGTCGGCTTTGTCCTGACCGGCGATGTCGAACGCGGTCCCGTGATCTGGTGCGGTGCGGATGATCGGGAGGCCAAGGGTAACATTGACCGCGTCTTCGAAATGCAGCGCTTTCACCGGAATCAGTGCCTGGTCGTGATACATGCACAGGGCCGCGTCGTAATTCGCTCGCGCCGACGCATGGAACAGGGTGTCCGCTGGATGGGGACCGGTCACTCGCCAGCCTTCATCAGCGAGGACCGCGATGGCTGGCTGGATGATTTCTATTTCTTCGCGGCCGAGCGCTCCGCCTTCACCCGAATGCGGATTGAAGCCGGTGATTGCCAGACGCGGGTCGGCAATCCCAAAATTACGTTGGAGGCCGCGAAGAACAGCCCGACCGCGGGTTTCTATCAGGCTGCTCGTGAGGTGCATTGGGACGGCCGCCAAAGCGAGATGTGTCGTAACCGGAACCGTCCGGAGGGTCGGCCCAGCAAGCATCATGGCTACGTTGGTGGAGGACACCCCGCATCGTTCTGCGACAAATTCGGTCTGGCCGGGATGAGCAAAGCCGATAGCGTAGAGCTGCTCCTTCGCCACCGGTCCCGTAACCACCGCCGCAGCGGAGCCAGATCGGGCGAGTCCCACCGCGAGTTCGAGCGAGTCCAGGGAACAGTGCGCTCCAGCGACGCTCGGATGGCCCGGAACGTCAGCTTCCGCCGCGGCGAGCTGGATGAGCGGCAGTCCGACGTCAAACGCCGAATCGGCTTCGCGAGGATCGGCGATGATCTCGATCGGTCCATCCCAAACGGCCTCGATCGACCGCGGGTCTCCAATCGCCACAAACGTCGGGAGGCCGAAGCTCGCCCGGTTATCCCAGCATTTTGCGAGAACCTCGGGCCCAATTCCGGCTGGGTCGCCGATCGAGATTGCAAGCGGTTCCGGTGAGTCAGAGGCCACGGCAGCGGCGTCTATCGGAAAAGCGTCTCTAGCGGAATTCGATCACTGCATCCCGACGAAGGTCGCGCAGGTAACGTCGGGCGCGCAGGTTCAGCCGCTCTTCATTGAGCTGGTTGAAGACCTCGTCATAAGTCGGGGCCGTCGGGTCGGCCTCGTCGCGCCCGCAGATGACGAGCACACGGACGCCCTCGTCGAGCGATCCGAACGGCTGAGTGGCCTGGCCGACCTGCATCGGCATCATCAGCTGCTGCAACGCGGGCGGCAGGTCGCGCATCTTCACCTGATCCTGCGTGACAATCTCTCCATGGAAGTCCGTGGCGATCTTTTCCGCACCGCCGCAGCCGCCGACAGTCTTGGCAGCCTCTGCGAAGCGGGCAACCATCGGCTCAGCCTGCTGGCGCGTCGTCCCTTTGGGGAAGGCAATCGACACCTGCTTGAGACTCAGAACCGCATCGCGCGGGTCGGCCGTCAGGATCTTTCGCGTATCCTGCACGGCGATGATCGAAACGCCGCCCGAATTGGGGATGGGGTTGCTGATCATCCCTGGTCTCATTTGCCTGAGCACGTTCGCGATCGCTTCTGGAAGCTGCTCCGGCCGCATCCAGCCGAGGTCGCCGCCGACGGCGGCGGATGAGGACTGCGAATACTGCCGCGCATAACCTGCAAAGGACGCTCCGGCCTTGAGCTGCTCGAGAATCTGATTGGCTTGAGTCGTGACCTGCTGTTCGGTTCCGCCGGGGGCAGGCAGGTAAATCTCTCCGATCCGATATTCTTCCGTGCCCTTCGAAGCCTCGATCTTCTGGATGACGGCCTTCACTTCGTCGTCGCCCACGCTGACGCCGCTCTCGATCTTCGCGCGCTGGAGGCGCTGCCAGGCGATTTCGCCTTCGATTTGCCGGCGCAGCGACCTGATCGACGAGCCATTGGCCCCGAGGAACGCCGCGAGCTGGTCAGGGGATTGCTTCACGTTCCCGGCCACGCGGGTGACGGTCCGGTCGATGTCCGCCGGCTTGATTGTGATCTTTTCGGTCTTCGCGGCCTGGATCTGGAGCGTTTCGTCGATCAGGTTGCGAAGGACCTGCTGGCGCAGCCGATCAAGCTCTTCAGCGGGGATTTTTCCGCCATTGGCGATCTCCAGCAGGGCGAGGCGCTGATCGACGTCAGTCTGGGTGACGACGTCGCCATTGACGATCGCGGTCGCTTTCACGACCGAAGGCATGGCCGTCCCGAAAACCTGCGGATTTTGCGGAAGCCTGAGCGCGCTCGTGCTGTCCGCCGGAGTGGAATCTGCCGCCTGGCCAGATTGTTGGGCGATCGCCGCTGAGGCGGTGGCTAGAACAAGCGCGGTGGCGTACCAGGCACGCGCTGAAATCCGTTGGAAACTGAATGCCACTCTCTTGTTTTCCCTTACTTCCCAGCCCGATAGGTTGAAGGCGTTTACGCAGGCCCGCTGAACGCAGGCTTAGCGACCGAGACCTTTCAAAGCCAAATGAAATCCGAAAGTGCTTCCCTTTCGGAATGCCCCGATGTGCTCATAGTCGCGCCGCCACGTCAGGCCAAGCTCCAGGCAATCGTCCTCATAAGAGATGCCCAGGCGGTTACGGACGGGGGCATAGCCGTCGGCGAGCGACAAAGGATCTTCGTCCTTGCCGGTGAGGTCGATCACCGTGGCGCCGAAAACCGACCAGTAACGGGCGAACTTGACCCTTCCCGCGAACCGAAGTTCCTCCTTGTCCCGCAAATCCTCGATGGTCGGGTCAATGTCGCGATTGAGGC
>JBKPKF010000072.1:0-4250 GCA_046730995.1 Pseudomonadota bacterium | reverse complement strand
GTGGAAGCGCACCACGTCCTTGCCGATCAAGTGGATATCGGCTGGCCAGTAACGGCGCCACAGCTCCGTATCGTCGGGATAGCCGAGGCCGGTCAGGTAGTTCGTGAGCGCGTCGAGCCAGACGTACATGACGTGGCCGGGGCTATCGGGCACCGGAACACCCCAGTCGAAGCTCGTGCGTGAGATCGACAGGTCCGAGAGCCCGCCCTCCACGAACCTCAGCACCTCGTTGCGGCGGCTTTCGGGCCGGATGAAGCCGGGACTGGCTGCATAATGGTCGAGCAACGGCTTCTGGTATTTCGACAGGCGGAAGAACCAGCTCTCCTCGACGGTCCATTCGACGGGAGTGCCCTGGGGCGAGAGTTTTTCGCCGTTTTCGCCTTCAGTTAGCTCATTGTCGTCGTAATAAGCCTCGTCGCGGACCGAGTACCAACCCTCATAGCGGCCAAGGTAGAGGTCCCCCCTCTCCTCCATCGCTTTCCAGATCGCCTGGCTAGCGCGGTAGTGATCGGGCTTCGAAGTCAGAATAAAACGATCGTACGATACGTTAAGAGTGTCGCACATATCCTGGAAAAGACGTGACATTTTGTTAGCGAATGCACGCGGTTCAATCCCTTCGGCGCGCGCCGCCTGGGCCATCTTCAGGCCATGTTCGTCGGTGCCCGTTTGGAACCGAACGTCGCGGCCCCTGCTGCGCTGGAAGCGCGCAATCACGTCGGCGGCGATCGCCTCATAGGCGTGGCCGATATGCGGCGGGCCATTGGGGTAGCTGATCGCGGTCGTGATGTAGAAGGGTTCGGACATTCGCGGACCGCCCTAACCGGCGCTCGTCCGTCCTTCAAGGAACCGGCGCCTCCGCAACCGATGCGAGGATTCCGCCGATCTGAAAGACAGTCGCGGCCGGATCCAGTGAAACGCGGGGCGCGACCACGGCCAGCTCCCTCGCCTTTGCATAAGCGTCGAGCGCTCGCTGCCTCCGCGATCCTTCGAGCCTCCGGGCTTCGCGGGCAATCAGCGACGGAGCGAGCTCGAGGAAGGCTGCATAGCGATCGCTTGCGCCGCGCCTGCCAAGCTCGCTGGCAAGCTCGGAGCGGCGCGCGTTGGTCGGATCGCCTTGCCGCAGGATCGCAAGCGCGGCGTCCTCGAGCTTGGCGAGTCCGAGCTCCGCGAAAGCGAGGGCCCTCCCCGCCGAGCCGAACGCCATCGGAACGATCTTTTTGCGTTCGACCGCGCTCAGTTGCGGAGCCTTTGCTTCCAGGATTGACGCCATGACGTCATCGTCAAGCGATTGAAAATCCAGCCTTCTGCAGCGGGAGCGAATGGTAGGGAGGAGCCGGCCCGGGGCATGGGTGACGAGAAAGAAGATGCTGTTCGGAGGCGGCTCTTCGAGCATCTTGAGCAAGGCGTTTGCCCCGGAGGGTTCGAGGTCGTCGACCGAATCGATGATCACCACCCGCCAGTCGGACATGGCCGGGCTGAGGTCGAAAAGGTCGGCGAGGGAACGCACCTGGTCGACGCTGATATTGCGCGCGAGATTGCCGGTCTTCTCGTTCACCAACCGCTCGAGGCGGCGCATGTCGGGGTGGCTTCCCGCTTCGACCAGCCTGACGATCGGATGTTCGTCGCTCGTTTCGACCCCAGGCAGGCCGGATGTGGGGCCTGCGGCGTCGGCAAGCACGCGCCGGGCGGCGGAATGGGCGAACGTCGCCTTCCCTAACCCTCTCGGGCCGGCAAGAAGCCAGGCATGGTGGAGCCTTCGTGTCGCCCAGGCGCTGGCGAATTGCTCGACGGCCCGGTCTTGCCCGAGGATCAAGGGAGGAGATCCTGGACGGCCTTTAGCAGGCGGGCGGTCACTTCCTCCGGATCGCCCGATGCGTCGATCAGCCTGACCCGCTCGGGCTCCTCCGCCGCAATCAACCGGAACGCGAGTTCGACCTTGTGATGATAGTCGCCGCTGCGGCCCCCAATGCGGTCGCTTCCATTCGAATCGCGAACACGTGCCCGTTCGGCTCCGCCGTCATGGATCAAGATCAAGGTCCGATCGGGGAAGCAATCGCGGATTCCAAACGCATTGATCTCGCGCACCGCTTCGATGCCGAGGCCGCCGGCACCACCCTGATAAGCGAGGGAACTGTCGACAAAGCGGTCGGATAGGACCCAGCGGCCTTCCTCGAGAGCCGGCCTTATCGTCTTTTGCACATGATCGGCCCGAGCGGCGGCGAACAGCAGGGCCTCGGCCTCGGTTTCCCACCTCTCCTCAGCGCCATCCAGCAGCAATCCCCGGATCTTCTCCGCGCCCTCGCTCCCGCCCGGCTCGCGGGTTTCGATGACGTCAAGGCCGCGTTCCTTAAGAGCAGCAGCGAGGGCCTTGACCTGCGTCGACTTGCCGACCCCCTCCCCGCCCTCGAGGCTGATGAACTTTCCCCGCGGCGTCACGCCATCCCGAACAGCGACTTGAGGCCGAGCCAGATGCGGCCGAAGAACCCAGCCTTGCCGACGTCCTCTCCCGCGACCAGTGGAACGACCTGCGGCGGAGTATCGGAGGTCGTGATGACCAGGTCGGCGATATGGTCACCCTTGGCGATCGGCGCGGCGACCGGCCCTTGGTAGCGGATCTTCATGCCGGTCGCGCCGCTGGTGAGGCCGGCTGGCACCGTGACCGCCAGGTCTCGCGGCGCAACCAGCGTGACTTCGCTGCTGCTTCCAAGCTGGACCTTGGCGGATCCGACTTTCGTCCCCGCCTTGAAGAGAGGCTTTGCCGTCCAGGCGTTGAAGCCCCATTCGATCAGGCGCTTGGATTCCAAGACTCGCGCATTCCAGCTGTCGAGGCCCGCGACCACCTCGATCAGGCGCCGCCCGTTTTGGTCGGCTGAACCGGTAAAGCCATAGCCCGCCTCATCGGTGTGACCGGTCTTCAACCCATCGGCACCTGGAACGACGCCCAGGATCGGGTTGCGATTGCCCTGGGTAATGTCCTGCCCCGAGCCCATCGTCTTTCCCCATGTGAAACTCGGCTGCGAATAGAACTTCTTGTAGAGCGCGAAATGGTTCTCGATTTCCGAGCGCGCGAGGGTCGCGAGGTCGCGCGCGCTGACATAGGTGACGCCATTGTCGGGCCAGCCATTGGCCGTTCCGAAATGACTGTTGGTAAGGCCGATCCTCCTGCCGAGCGCATTCATCTGGTCGGTGAATGCCTGCTCGGTCCCCGCGATACATTCGGCGAGCACCACCGAAGCGTCATTACCGGACAAGGTCACGATCCCGTGCAGAAGATTTTCCACGCTGACCTGCTCTCCGGGCGAGAGGAACATGGTCGATCCGGCCGCCGGCCCGTGCCATTTCTGCCAGGTCTCGGGCCGGACCGTGCACATCTTGCTCAGCGGCAGCTGCTTCTTGTCGATCAGCTCGAAAGCGACTTCGACCGTCATCATCTTGGCCATGGACGCCGGCGGCATTCGCACGTCGGCGCTCTTGGCGTAGAGCGTCGCGCCGGATGAAACGTCGATCAGATATGCGACCCTCGCCGCAGTATCGAACTGTGGCGCGGTCGCATCCGCGCTCGATGTGAGAAGAACGGCGGCCGCGGTGGCGAGCAGGACAGGCTTGAGCATGGAGATGGACCAGGATCCTTGAAGGTTCAGGAGAAGAACCCCTGTCTATCGCCGAGCAATCGCGTCCGCCAGCAGTCCCACCGACATCGCGTAAAAATTCGAGCAATTGTAATCGAGGATCGCACGATAGTTGTTTGTCAGGAGATAGCCCGAGCCGCTCGGTCCTTCAGGCTCGAACAGCGTCGCCAGCTCACTCTCGGGAAGGCCCGAGCCATAGGGAACGACCCCGAGCGCCCGCCATTCGCGAACCGTCAGCCAGCGCGTATGCCTCCGGTAGACCTGGGGGCACTTGGGCGCGCTGATCGTGGAGCGGAGCGCGTAGCGATTGAGATTGGTAGGGACGGTTACCGGGACTCCCCACCGAACCGAAGGTTTCCACCCGGCATCGCGCAAATAAGAGGCGATCGAGGCGAGGCCGTCCAGCTCATCGCGCCAGATGTTCGCGTAGCCGTCGCCGTCGCCGTCCGCCCGAAGCCGCAGCGCCACCGAGGGCAGGAACTGTGGTAATCCCGTCGCGCCGGCCCAGCTGCCCTTGAGCATGTCGCGCGGAACGCCCTGATCCATCATCTTCAGGGCGGCGATGAACTCATTTTCGAAGAGGCTGCGGCGGCGCCCGCCATAGGCCATGCTCGCGAGCAC
>JBKPKF010000071.1:0-2013 GCA_046730995.1 Pseudomonadota bacterium | reverse complement strand
CACTGATAGCCGTCGGCTTCGACGGTGACGCTATTGGCGAGTTCGCGGGCCGTCTCTCCCTCGGCGGGCCGGCCGAAGATATAGCCCTGGACCATGCTGACCCCGAGTTCACGGATCAGCTGAAGGTCGTCGTGTGTCTCGACACCCTCGGCGCAGGTGTCCATGCCGAGGGTCTCGGCGAGAGTGACGATGGCGCGGATGATCGCCGCGTTGCGGTTGGTGGTCGACGCTGCGCCGCGAACGAAGCTCTGATCGATCTTGATCTTGTCGAATGGCGCCTTCTTCAAATAGCCAAGCGAGCTGTAGCCGGTTCCGAAGTCGTCGAGCGCCAGGCGGACGCCGAGGTTCTTGAGCTTGGCGAACGTCTCGTCGGTGGTGTCACCATCGGCCAGGAACACGCCCTCGGTGATCTCGAGCTCGAGCCGATCGGCGCGCACGCCCGTTTCCCTGAGATGGTTGGCGATGGTCTCAACGATAGTGGGGTCGTTGAACTGCAGCGGTGACAGGTTGACAGCCACTCGAACCTGGTCGGGCCACTTTGCCGCCTCCTCAAGGGAAGTCTTCAGCACCCATTCGCCGATCTTGCCGATGAGGCCCGCTTCCTCAGCCAGCGGGATGAACTTGTCGGGAGAGATTGCTCCGCGGGTCGGGTGCGTCCAGCGGACCAAAGCTTCAAAGCCCGAAATCTCCTCGCCGGCGGTGCGGACGATCGGTTGATAATGGACCGCGAGCTCGCTGCGCTCGATCGCTTGACGCAAATCATTCTCGAGCAGCTGGCGCTCGGCCGCTTCGCTGTGCATCGATGGTTGATAGAAGCAATGCTTGCCCCGCCCAGCGGCCTTCGCTGCATAAAGTGCGAGGTCGGCGTTGCGGACAAGGGCGTCCGCGCTGCTCCGGCCCGGATCGCCGATTGCAACCCCCAGCGACGCGCCGATCGTGACCTTGTGACCCTCGATCGAATAAGGCCGAGAGACCTGCTCGATCAGCGTTCGAGCGAGCGATTCGAGGAGGCCGATGTCGACCGTTCCCGGAAGTACCGCCTGGAATTCGTCACCGCCGAGGCGACCGACCTGGCCGTGGTTGCCCATCACCGACTTCAGGCGCTCGGCGACCTGGCGCAAAAGCGCGTCACCGATCGGGTGGCCGAGCGTGTCGTTGACGTTCTTGAAGCGGTCGAGGTCGATCAGGAACAGGCTGCATCCGCGCTGGCGGTGGGTCGCGTTGCGCAGCGCTTCGTCGAGCGTCTGACGCATCATCGCCCGGTTGGGGAGGGCGGTCAGCGAGTCGAAGCGGGCCAGCCGTGAGATCTCCCGCTCGGACCGGCGTTGCTCGGTGAGATCGGTGCCGATGCCGCGAAAGCCCAGGAAGCGTCCCCGCTCGTCGAAGATCGGGTTACCGGACAGCGACCAGTGCACGTCCTGGTCGCTCGCCGGGCGGACGACCACGTCAGAAAAGGGAAAGCGGGCGGACAAGTGGAAGCCAAGCGTCTTTCGCTCCTCGTTCGTGTCGGTGCTGTGGGTGTCGACCGACAATAAGTCGGTGAACTGCCGTCCGAGGAGTTCCTCCGGCTCGCACTGGAAATCGTCGGCGAGCTGGCGTGAGACATAGGACAAAGTGCCGAGCGAATCCGTCTCCCAGAACCAGCCACGGCCGCTGTTTTCGAACTCGTCGACGAAGTTCAGCGCCTTCTTGGCCTGCCATTCGATGGCAAGCCGCCGCCGTCCCCCTCCGATCGCGTTCCGGGTGACCGCAATGCTGTAGATCGTCATCGTCACCGCCAGCGAATTTATGGCGAAGGCGATCAACGGGTTTCGCGAGAACAGGAGGGTCGTGAAGGCGGCGACAGCCGCATTGACGATGGCGAGCGGCGGGGCCGCGACGGCGACGATCGAACGTACGAAAAAGCCTGTCGCCATGGCCAGCGTCACGAAGGCCGCGTCCCTTAGGTGAAGCACGCCGCAAGCCACGCTCGCGAGCGTCCAGAGGATTCCCGTCGCGCCGATATAACCGGTC
>JBKPKF010000070.1:0-5873 GCA_046730995.1 Pseudomonadota bacterium | reverse complement strand
GCTGGTCTTCGGGCTGTCGCGCCCGCCAACCCACATTTCGACGGTCCCGCAGGTGCAGATCGGATTGCGGCCCATCGCCAGCAAGACGAGCGCCGCGACGAGGATGATGACGATGGCGGCAAGGGCGGCGCGACGGGTGTTGGTCATTGCGGCCAGACTTAGCAGAGCCAACCGGCTTGCAAAGATCGGCCGTTCGTTTGATGCAGGCGGCCATGCTGCGGACCTACGGACCCGGTTGCGACGGAAGCATCATCGAGGCGAGGGCTAAAAAGATTCCGGACGGGGCGACCTGGATCGACCTCGAGGAGCCCACCCATGAGGAAGAGCAGCTCGTCGAGCGCTGCGTCGGGCTCAATATCCCGACCGAAGAGGAAATGGCGGAGATCGAGCCGTCGAGCCGCCTCTATGAGCGGAACGGCGCGCTCTACATGACCGCGAGCGTCCTCTTCGGCGTCGAGGACGGGACGCCTGCGTCGACGCCGATCAGCTTCGTCCTCACCGACAATCGGCTGGTGACGATCCGCTACGCAACGCCCAAGCCCGTGCGCACCTTCGAGGAGCATGTCCGGCGCGAGCCCGAGCTCGCCCGCGATGCGCCGACGGTGCTGGTGCGGCTGCTCGACGCGATCATCGACCGGCTGGCCGACGAGCTCGAGCGCATGGGCGCGGAGAGCGAGCGACTGTCCTCGGAAATCTTCCAGCGCGAGGTATCGGAGCGCCGCATCCCGGCGGAGAAGCTGACCAAGCTGCTGACCAGCATCGGCCGCGTCCAGACGCTGGTAACCAAAATCCGCTACACCGCGGTAAGCACCAGCCGGATGCTGAGCTTCCTCGCCGCCTCCAAGCGGATGCACGAGGTGGGAAGCGAAGACGCGCGCAATCATCTCGCCAGCCTGATCACTGACGTCACCTCGCTGAGCGAGCATGCGAGCTTCCTGACCGACAATCTGACCTTCCTGCTCGACGCGTCGCTGGGGCTGATCAGCGTCGAGCAGAATGCTGCGATGAAGCTCTTTTCCTGGGCCGCGGTGGTGTTCCTTCCACCCACGCTGATCGCCGGAATCTACGGGATGAATTTTCACCACCTGCCGGAGCTGAGCTGGCCGTGGGGCTACCCAATGGCGCTGACGCTGATGCTGGCGAGCATGATCCTGCCCTACCTCTACTTCAAACGGCGCGGCTGGATTTAGTCGAGGGCGACGAGCGGAGCCTCAACGGCCGGAGCTGTCTCGGCTTCCGCCGCTTCGGCACGGCGGCGAGCGAGCGCGGCATAAGCGAGAGCCAGGTCGCCGGCGACAGCGGCTCCGTCACCGTCCTGCTTGGAAAAAGCGGCGGCTCGCGCTTCTGCAGCGCGGCGGCGGAAATATTCGCTGTCGTGGGCCATGCCCGCTTTCCTCTGTTTTTCTCGTTTTCCGGGGAATCCCAGGATTCCTTACCTATTGCGCGGCCGTCATAAATGCGAGTGCGAGTGACGCCTTCCGGCGCGGCTGCCCTTCGATTCGGCGCAACGGAACGGTGTCGTGGGCCGTTTGTGGCTTCGGCGATTCCGCCCGGTTCAATCAGACGAGGACTTGTAATGAGGCGTTTCTTTACTGCCCTAGCGTCCCGAAGCTCCTATTATATGGGGCACCCAGCCGCGTTCCTGATCGCGACGGTCACTTGCCTCATCTGGGCCGTGACGGGTCCGTTATTCCATTATTCGGATACCTGGCAGCTGGTGATCAACACGGCCACAACCGTCCTCACCTTCCTTGCCGTCTTTTTGATCCAAAACAGCCAAAACCGCGATGGCATCGCGATCCAGGCGAAGCTGGACGAAATCCTGATTGCGTTCAGTAAGGCCCGAACCGAACTCGTCGGCATTGAAAATCTGACGGATGCGCAAGTTGTCGAGCTTAAGGCTGCCATCGAGCGGGAAGCGCTGGAGCCGGACAGCAAAGACGCATCTGCACCTACGGTGGAAGAGATCCTCAAGAACCGGGAACAGGAACTCGAAGAGAAGATCGAGGAAATGCCCGCCGGGGATCGCCGCGAAGTCGCCAAGACGGCGAAGCGCGCCGTCGCTGCCGCGGCAGATAAAGTGAAGAGCGAAGGGAAAAATAAGGGGCGGAAAACCGCGTCGCGCGCTCGTGCAAAAAAATCAGCGCCGACCAAGCGCCGCTGACGCGTTTGCGGGCTCCCGGCCGGGTTGCTAAGGGCGCGGCACATCGCGCTTGAACGCAGAGTAAGAAAGGCAGTGATGATCCCCACCGGCCAGGACAGCTTGAAGACGCGTTCCGCGCTCCAGGTCGGAGACAAGAGCTATTCTTATTATTCGCTGGAGAAGGCGGCCGGCCAGCTCGGCGATATTTCCCGATTGCCATTCTCGATGAAGGTGCTGCTCGAAAACCTGCTCCGGTTCGAAGATGGGGTGACCGTCACTCGCGACGACCTCCAGGCGATGATCGACTGGCTCAGGGAACGGAAGATCGCGCGCGAGATCCAGTACCGACCCGCCCGCGTCCTGATGCAGGATTTTACGGGCGTCCCGGCGGTCGTCGACCTCGCTGCCATGCGCGACGCAATGTCTCACCTCGGAGGCAACCCGCAAAAGATCAATCCGCTCGTTCCCGTCCACCTCGTCATCGACCACAGCGTCATGGTCGACGAGTTCGGCAACCCCAAGGCCTTCGGCAAGAATGTCGAACTCGAATATCAACGCAACGGCGAGCGTTACGAGTTCCTCAAATGGGGTGCGTCGGCGTTCGACAACTTCCAGGTCGTGCCGCCCGGCACCGGCATCTGCCACCAGGTCAACCTCGAATATGTCGCCCAATGCGTCTGGACGGGCGAGGACCAGGACGGCGAGGCGATCGCTTATCCCGATACTTTGGTCGGAACCGACAGCCACACGACGATGGTGAATGGCCTCGGCGTGCTCGGCTGGGGCGTGGGCGGAATCGAGGCCGAAGCGGCGATGCTCGGCCAGCCGGTCAGCATGCTGATCCCCGAAGTTGTCGGATTCCGCCTCGATGGCGAGCTCGGCGAAGGCATTACCGCCACCGACCTCGTGCTCACGGTCACTGAGATGCTTCGACAGAAAGGGGTCGTCGGCCGCTTCGTGGAATTTTACGGGCCGGGGCTCGACAGCTTGTCGCTCGCCGACCGGGCGACGATCGCCAACATGGCGCCGGAATATGGCGCGACCTGCGGCTTTTTTCCGATCGACAGCCGAACCATCGACTATCTCGAGCTGACGGGACGCGACCCTGACCGCATCGCGCTGGTCAAGGCCTACACCCAGGCGCAGGGCCTGTGGCGCGACAACTCGAGTCCGGAGCCCTCGTTCACCGACACGCTCGAGCTCGACATGAGAACAATCGAACCGTCGCTCGCCGGGCCCAAGCGGCCGCAAGACCGGGTGCTGCTGTCCGAGGTCGACGATCAGTTCAACAAGGAGCTCGACGACACCTACCACAAGGGCGATGCACCGCGCGTTTCCGTGGAGGGGGAGAATTTCGACTTCGGCAATGGTGACGTCGCCATCGCAGCGATCACGAGCTGCACCAACACTTCGAACCCCTCTGTCCTGATCGGGGCCGGACTGCTTGCCCGCAAGGCGCGGGCGAAGGGCCTGACGAGCAAGCCCTGGGTAAAAACCAGCCTCGCTCCCGGAAGCCAGGTCGTGACCGATTATCTCAACGAGAGCGGGCTGACCGAGGACTTGAACGCGCTCGGCTTCGACCTCGTCGGCTACGGCTGCACCACGTGCATCGGCAATTCGGGCCCGTTGGCAGAGCCGATCAGCAAGGCGATCAACGACAACGACCTGGTGGCGGTCAGCGTCCTTTCCGGGAACCGCAATTTTGAAGGCCGGGTGTCGCCCGATTGCCGCGCAAATTATCTCACATCACCGCCGCTCGTGGTTGCCTTCGCGCTCAAGGGTACGGTCCGGTCCGACATGATCAATGAGCCGATCGGAATTTCGAGCAATGGTGAGCCGGTCTATTTGAAGGACATCTGGCCCTCGAACGAAGAGATCCGCAAGCTCATCGACGCGCACGTCCACTCCGACATGTTCCGTCGCCGCTATGCCGATGTCTATCATGGCGACGAGCGCTGGCGGGCGATCGAGGTGACGGGTGGCGCCACTTACGGCTGGCCGCCGCTCTCCACTTATATCCAGAACCCGCCCTACTTCACCGGCATGACGATGACCGCGACTCCGCTTCAGGACATCCTCGATGCCCGTGCGCTGGCGGTTTTCGGGGATTCGATCACGACCGACCACATCTCTCCTGCCGGTGCGATCAAGCCCGACAGTCCCGCCGGCCGTTACCTCCTGGAAAAGGGCGTGCCACGCGCGGAGTTCAACAGTTACGGCGCGCGACGCGGAAACCACGAAGTGATGATGCGCGGCACTTTCGCCAATATCCGCATCCGCAACCGGATGCTCGACAATGTCGAGGGTGGCTACACCCGCTACGCCCCAACCGGAGAGACGATGCCGATCTACGATGCGGCGATGGCGTACAAATATGACGGCACCCCCCTCGTTGTGCTGGCCGGCAAGGAATATGGGACCGGAAGCTCGCGCGACTGGGCGGCCAAGGGCACCGTGCTCCTCGGTGTTCGGGCGGTCATCGCCGACAGCTTCGAACGCATCCATCGATCCAACCTCGTCGGCATGGGCGTTTTGCCGCTGAACTTCATGCCCGGTGAGAATGCGGAAACTTTAGGCCTCGACGGATCGGAAAGATTCACCGTCCTTGGGATCGCGGACCTCCAGCCTCGGCAGAACGTGCAGGTGCGCGTGACTCGCGAAGAGGGGAGCGAGCTGACCTTCACCGCGCGCTGCCGAATCGATACTTTCAACGAGCTCGAATATTTCCGGTCAGGCGGGATCCTACACTACGTCCTCCGGAGGCTCGCAGCGGCGTGACGCCGCTCGAGATCGCGGTCGAAGTCGCGGGCTGGGGCGGAGCGGTCCTGATCCTGCTCGCTTACCTGCTGCTGTCGGCGGAAAGGCTGACCGGTCAATCCCTGGTCTATCAGGGAATGAACGTTGTTGGGGCGGCCGGATTCGTGATCAACGGCTGGTGGCATGGCGCGCTTCCGTCCGCTGCGCTCAACGTCCTGTGGCTACTGATTGGGGGGGTCGCATCATGGCGGATCCTGAAGAAAAGACGATCGTCGACCTCAGCCATGTGATCGAACATGGCATGACCACCTATAAGGGGCTGCCGCCCCCGCACATTTGCGACTTCTGGGAGCGTGAAAGTTCAGCCGCCAATTATGACGACGGCTCGACGTTCCAGATCGGGCGGATCGACATGGTCGCGAACACCGGCACCTATTTGGATTCTCCCTTTCATCGATACGCCGAAGGTGCGGACCTGGCCGATCTTAACTTGCAGTCCCTCGCGGACGTGGCCGGGATCGTCATCCGGCGGCCATGGGAGAACAGCCTGGCCCTCGAACCGTCGCATCTCGAAGGCCGCGACGTCGCCGGCAAGGCCGTGCTCGTTCACACCGGATGGGACCGGCACTGGCGGACCGACGCCTATTTCGGTGACCATCCCTATCTTACCGGAGAGGCTGCGGACTGGCTGGCCGAGCATGGCGCGGCCATGGTGGGGATCGACAGCTGCAATATCGACAATATGCATGTCCGCGCGCGGCCCGTTCACACTCGGCTGCTCGGTGCGAACATCCCGATTTGCGAACATATGACCGGACTCGGAAGCTTGCCCGACGAGGGCTTCCGTTTCTCCGCCGTGCCCCCGAAGGTGCGCGGCATGGGTACGTTCCCGGTACGCGCCTACGCAGTGCTCGGCTGAGCAAGCGAGGCTTTCAGCCAGTTCGGGACGATGGCATTGTCGGGGATCGCGTCG
>JBKPKF010000069.1:0-4991 GCA_046730995.1 Pseudomonadota bacterium | reverse complement strand
TCATCGGCGCCCAGTGGGGCGACGAAGGCAAGGGCAAGATCGTCGATTGGCTGGCGAGCCGCGCCGACATGGTCGTTCGCTTCCAGGGCGGCCACAATGCCGGCCACACGCTCGTCGTCGGCGACCAAACCTACAAGCTCTCGCTGCTTCCTTCGGGCATCGTCCGAGGCACGCCGTCGATCATCGGAAACGGTGTCGTGCTCGACCCCTGGCATTTGAAAGCCGAGATTGAGCGAATGCGCGAGCAAGGCGTGGAGGTCACCCCCGAAGTCCTGATGATCGCCGACAATTGCCCGCTCATCCTGCCCATCCACCGCGATCTCGACGCGCTGCGCGAGGATGCCTCCGGCGCGGGCAAGATTGGCACAACTCGGCGCGGCATCGGTCCAGCCTATGAGGACAAGGTCGGCCGTCGTGCGATCCGGGTTTGCGACCTCGCCAAGCTCGACGATCTGGGGCCCAGTCTCGACCGCCTCTGCGCGCATCATGACGCGCTCCGCGCCGGGTTCGGCGAGCCGCCGGTCGACCGCGAGCGGTTGCTCCGTGACTTGAGCGAAATCGCCGGTTTCGTCCTGCCCTTCGCGCGGCCCGTGTGGCGCGATCTCGATTCAGCGCTGCAGCGGGGCAGGCGGATCCTGTTCGAGGGCGCGCAGGGAGTCCTGCTCGACGTCGACCACGGCACCTATCCCTTCGTTACCTCGTCGAACACCGTCGCCGGGACGACGGGATCGGGCACCGGCATGGGGCCGCGGGGCGCCGGCTTCGTACTCGGCATCGTAAAGGCATATACCACCCGCGTCGGTTCGGGGCCCTTCCCGACCGAGCAGGACAATGAGGTCGGCCAGCGGCTCGGGGAGCGAGGGCATGAGTTCGGCACGGTGACCGGTCGGCGGCGGCGCTGCGGCTGGTTCGACGCCGTGCTCGTGCGGCAAGCGGTCGCGGTCAGCGGGGTCGCCGGCATTGCCCTCACCAAGCTCGACGTTCTCGACGGCTTCGAGACGGTGAAGATCTGCACCGGCTATATGCTCGACGGGCAGAAGCTGGATTACCTTCCCGCTCATTCCGCCGACCAGGCCCGGGTCGAGCCCATTTTCGAAGATATCGAGGGTTGGCCGGGCTCGACGCGCGGCGCCCGGAGCTGGGCGAACCTTCCCGCCCGGGCGATTAAATATGTCCGCCGGATCGAAGAGCTGATCCGCTGCCCGGTGGCGCTTGTTTCAACCTCGCCCGAGCGCGACGATACGATCCTGGTCCGCGATCCCTTTGCGGGTTAGGGCCGCACCTCGAAATCCTCGAAATCGAACAGCTCAACGTCCCACAGGTGAACGTCTTCGACGTGCGCGGAGGGTGGGCCGCGATGAAGTCGGTCGATCAGCTTTTGAACCGCCGCCTCATCTCCCTCGATGTGCGAATCGACCCGTCCGTCGGGACAGTTGCGCACCCAGCCGGTCACCCCGAGCTCGATCGCCTGGTCGCGCATCCAGGCGCGGAAGAAGACTCCTTGCACGCGGCCGGTCACGCTGACGTGCCGCGCGATCTGGCCCATCACACCGTCGCGATGTCGGGCGCGTCCTCGGCTTTCATTCCGACGACGTTGTAGCCGGCGTCGACATGGTGGATCTCACCGGTGACCCCGGCGGAAAGGTCCGAGAGGAAATAGAGGCCGGCCCCGCCGACATCCTCGATCGTCACGTTGCGGCGGAGCGGAGCGTTATATTCGTTCCACTTCATGATGTAGCGGAAGTCGCCGATACCGCTCGCCGCAAGGGTCTTGATCGGCCCGGCTGAGATTGCGTTGACGCGAATGCCCTCCGGGCCGAGGTCCATCGCCAGATATTTGACGCTCGTCTCGAGACCCGACTTGGCGACGCCCATCACGTTGTAATGCGGGATCACCTTCTCAGCGCCGTAATAAGTGAGCGTCAGGAGCGATCCGCCATTGGTCATCAAGGCCCGAGCGCGCTGCGCCACCGCGACGAAGCTGTAAACGGAAATATTCATCGTCATCAGGAAGTTGTCCATCGACGTGTCGACGAACTTCCCGCGAAGCTCATTCTTGTCGGAATAGCCGATCGCATGAACCACGAAATCGAGGCCGCCCCAACGCTCCTTGAGCGCGCCGAACGTCTTGTCGAGCGCCTTCATGTCGGAGACGTCGCAATCGACCAGGAAGTCCGAGCCCAATTCCTGGGCCAGGGGACGCACCCGCTTCTCAAGCGCTTCGCCCTGGTAAGAGAAAGCGAGCTCCGCGCCCTGATCCCCGACTGCACGAGCGATTCCCCAGGCCAGCGAGCGCTCATTGGCGAGGCCCATGATCAACCCGCGCTTGCCCTGCATCAGTCCAGTCAAAGTTGCGGTCCCCCTGTTTCCAGCTCGGCTTCGACATCTTCCCCGGGCTGTGGCTCTTCGACTTCGAGCTCGTCGGTGTAGGGCCCGGTATACACCTCACCCTTTAGCGCGGTGGCGCCGCCTTCCGCCAGCGCGGCGTTCAATTCGGCGCCGATAACTACTCCGAGCCCCACCACGAAGAAGAAAAGGAGGGCGATCATCACTCCCGCAAGGCTGCCGTAGGTGAGGCTGTACCCACCCAGCAGGCCGAGGATGTAGGGAAGCACCTCGACGGTTATCAGCCACCAGGCGGTAATGAACAGGGCGCCCGGCCATTTTCGGCAACCATGCTTGCGGTAACGCGACGGCGTGAGGGCGTAGAACAGCCCATAGAAGGTCACGAACAGGGTCGCGGCCGGAACCAGGCGGTAAAGGCCGAGCGTGGTCCCGATCCCTTGAGCGAAGGGGAACCATCGTTCCAATGCATGGTGAACCAAAGTCAGCGCGGTCGATACCGCGAAGGCGATCATCAGCATCAGCACGGCACCCAGGATCAGCAGGATGGAGCCCAGCCGATATTCCCAGAAAGGCGCGCAGAATTTGACGCCATAAGCGCGGCGAAGGATGTCGCGGATCGTTTCAACGAAGCTCGCGGCGGTCCACAGGCCGACAATCCCGCCGAGCCAGAGCAGCGGCCCGGTACGGACCGTAAGTACCTCCAGGACGGGTTCGCGGAGCGTCGCGGCAACGGTCGGCGGCATTCGGCGGAGCACGTTCGCGACGGTCAGCATCGCATCCTGGCTCTGGCCCAGCAAATGCGCGACCGCCGCCGCGAAAATGAAGAAGGGAAATAGTGCGAGAACCGAGAGATAGGCCAGATTGCCGGCGTGGATGAAACCGTCGTTATAGACTCCGATAGCGACGCGCTTGACCACTTCCCACGGCGTTATTTTCGGCCGTAGCTTCTCCTCGACGTCGTGGCCGAAGGCCGCCCGCATGCTTGCAAGCCGTTTGCGCCGCGCCTCGGGCGATTGGGGCGAAAGCTCTCTCATTCAGCAGTAGCGTTAAACTCCAAGGTTCGCGCGCGGGTTGCCGCCGCCGCTCCATTGCTCGGTGAACTGCTGCAGGGCCACGTCATCCGCGGGGACGTCGATTTCGATGCTGACCAGTTGATCGCCGCGCTTGCCGTCCCGGCCCGAAAAGCCGCGGCCCTTCAGCCGCAGAACCTTGCCCGAGCTCGTTCCCTTGGGGATGGTCAGCATTACCGGTCCTTCGGGAGTCGGGACCTTCACCTTGGCCCCAAGCACAGCCTCCTTGAGCGTGACCGGGAGCTCCAGGCGGATGTCATTGCCCTCGCGCCTGAAGAAGCGATGGGGCACGATCTCGATCGTAACGATCGCATCGCCGCGACCGCCCGCGCCATCTTCCCCCTTGCCCGCGAGCCGGATCTTCGTCCCGTCCTCTAAGCCTTTCGGAAGCTTCAGGTCGATCGTCTTCCCGTCGGCTAGACGGATCCGTTGCGGTCTGAGCGCCACCGCGTCAATGAAGGGCACTTTCAACCGATAAGCAACGTCAGCGCCCTTTTGCGGACCGCGGCTCCGCCGGCCGAAGTTGGAGAAGCCCGTTGGACCGCGGCTGCGGTTCGCGGCCCCGAAAAGACCCTCGAACAGGTCGCTGAGGTCCGCCGCATCGCCGGTCGAGAAGTTGAAACCTTCGAAGTCGCCACCAGCGCCCGGCTGAGGCCCTGCGCCGCTTGAATAGCCGCCGAAGCCGCCGCCGAAAGGCATTTTGGGATTGCCCTGCTCGTCGATCTCGCCGCGGTCATACCTCGCCCGTTTGTCCTTGTCGGACAGCAAGTCATAGGCGTGAGTCACTTCGGCGAAGCGCTTCGCAGCGTCTGGCTTGTCCTTGTTGCGGTCGGGGTGAAGCTGCTTCGCAAGGCTGCGATAGGCCTTCTTGATCTCGGCCTCGGTCGCCCCGCGCTTCACCCCAAGACGTTGGTACAGGTCCAGTGCCATCTCACTCCCATGCCGGAACGATTCTCAACTGACCAGATGGGTTGCGGGCGGGAGCCGTCCAAGCCTAAGCGCCGCGAAGGATGATCACGGACCCTTTTGCACTGTTCGACGAATGGTTCGCTGAAGCGCAAGCCAGCGAGCCCAACGAGCCTGACGCCATGGCCGTGGCCACCACGGGATCGGACCGGCAGCCCTCGGTGCGGATGGTCCTTTTGAAGGCCCATGGACCCGAAGGCTTCACATTCTACACGCACGAGCAGAGCGCTAAGGGCGCGGACCTGGCCGAAAACCCCAGGGCGGCCCTGCTCTTCCATTGGAAATCGCTGTGCCGCCAGGTGCGTATCGAAGGCCCGATCGAGCGCGTGCCGGATGCCGAGGCCGATGCTTATTTCGCAAGCCGGGGCCGGGATTCGCAGATCGGCGCATGGGCGTCGGATCAGTCGCGTCCGTTGGATAGCCGTGCGACCTTCGAACGGCGCTTCGAGGAAGCGCAACGGCGGTTCGCAGGTGAGGACGTGCCGCGCCCCAGCGGCTGGCGAGGCTACCGGGTGGTACCGCAACGGATCGAGTTCTGGACGGCGCGCGAGCATCGTCTGCACGAACGCCGCCTGTTCACTCACGCGAAGGACGGATGGTCCGAAGGGC
>JBKPKF010000068.1:0-2583 GCA_046730995.1 Pseudomonadota bacterium | reverse complement strand
TGATCGAAGATGCGCCCAACGCGGTAAACAGGAGGTAAAATCTTGCCGTTATTTCACCTTGCATCCATAGGCCGCTGAGCCACCCTTAAGCTGAGGCCAAGCCGATGAAAGCGCGCATATTCGTCACTCTCAAAACCGGAGTCCTCGATCCGCAGGGGAAGGCGATCCACCATGCGCTCGAAGGCCTCGGCTTTTCTGGCGTCAATGACGTTCGCGCCGGCAAGCTGATCGAGCTCGACCTCGCTGACGGGACAAGCGATTCCGATATCGAGGACATGTGTCGGAAATTGCTGGCAAATACCGTTATCGAGAACTTCCGCATCGAGCGGCTTGAGGACGCATGAAATCGGCCGTCATCGTCTTCCCCGGGTCCAACTGCGATCGCGACGTCGCGGTAGCGCTCGAGCAGGTCACGGGCCGCAAGCCCGCAATGGTATGGCACAGGGACGCCGAGCTTCCTCAAGGGACCGATTTCATCGCGCTTCCGGGCGGCTTTTCCTACGGCGACTATCTGCGATCAGGCGCAATGGCCGCCCGCTCGCCGATTGTGCGTGCGGTCAAGGACGCCGCTGGCCGGGGAGTGCCGGTGATCGGCATTTGCAACGGCTTCCAGGTCCTGACGGAGGCGGGATTGTTGCCCGGAGCATTGATGCGCAACGCGGGCCTGAGCTTCGTTTGCCGACCTGTGCCGCTACGGGTCGAGAACAGCCAGAGCCTTTTCACGGCGCAATATGATTCTGGCGAGAATGTCGTCTTCCCGGTCGCGCACCATGATGGGAACTATCAGGCGGACGAAGCGACTCTCGACCGCCTTGAGGATGAGGGTCGCGTCGCTTTCCGCTACCTCGACGAGGTCAACGGGTCGGCGCGGCGGATCGCGGGAATCCTGAACGATACCGGAAACGTCCTCGGGCTGATGCCGCACCCCGAGCGGGCGGTCGAACCGGCGCACGGCGGGACCGACGGCAGACGGCTGTTCGAAGGGCTGCTCGAAACTGTTTCCTAGTGGAGGGCCTTGGCAGTGACGTCGGTGCAGCCGGCAACCGCGGGCGGCGCCATGCACATCAGGACGCGGTCGCGCCCCGGGGTATCGATCATCCTGACGTAGCGATCTAGTGTCATCGGCTCGACGTAAATGATGAACGTCGTCGCCTGCGCGGCGTTAGCCGATCCAAGGATCGCTGCAGCAACGGCGAACCGTGCAAGACGCATGAATGTCCCCCTGTGCGGCCTTGCTTCAGCCGCGGCGATTGAATGGCAAATGAACGTTCGCGCCATCGCGCCTAGCCCGGCCTAGCGCGGTTCCTTGTCGCGTCAATTGCGGTTAGTCATGCGCGCGACGCGCCCGTAGCTCAGCTGGATAGAGCACGAGCCTTCTAAGCTTGAGGTCGCAGGTTCGAATCCTGCCGGGCGCGCCATTCGCATGGCGAAGACGCCGCAACAGGAGTAACTAGCTCGCATGACACAGGGGAGGTCAGAACGGCAGCGGGCCATCGTCGATATGCTTCGCGAGGGTCCCGCGCCTACCCAGCAGGACGTCGCGGCGCGGCTTGCTGAGGCGGGCTACGACGTTACGCAGGCGACTGTAGCCCGTGACCTCGAGCAAGTCGGCGCAGTGAAGGTGAAACGCGAAGGCAAACTCAGCTATTCGCTTCCCGAGAAGCTAGGCGACCGCAACTGGCCGGTCGATCGCCTGAAACGCATTTTCGCGGAATGGGTCCAGGCGGTCGAGACATCGGGCAGCATGGTGGTCGTCCGGACTCCGCCGGGATCGGCGCATCTCGTGGCACTTGCGGTCGACCAGGCCAAACTGCCGGAGGTGGTCGGCACGATCGCGGGTGACGACGCTTTGTTTATCGCCGTTCGAAGCACGCTCCCGACCGAGCCGCTAGCGCAACGGCTGCGCGACCTGATGGGCGCCGCTTAGGGGATCAACTTCCCAGGATTCATGATTCCAAGCGGGTCGAGAGCCTGCTTGATGGCGCGAAGCGCATGGACGCGGCCCGGCGGAGCAAGCCGGTCGAACTCGCCGAGCTTCAGCTGGCCGATTCCGTGCTCGGCCGAGATCGAACCTCCGGCGGCCGTCACGAGATCATCGACGAGCCGCGTGATCGCGGCGCCCTCGCGTTCGTACCAGTCCGGCGCGGCATGGCCGGCAGCGCGGACGTGAAAGTGGATGTTGCCGTCGCCGAGATGCCCGAACCCGCTCGCGATCACGCCCGGGAAGCGGCGCTCCACCTCGGCAGCGGCCTCAACGATGAAGTCCGGCATGTCGCTAACTGCGACCGAAATGTCATGGGCGAGGGTCTGGCCCTCGGCCCGCTCGGCTTCGGAGATCGCGTCGCGGATTTTCCAAAAAGCTTCCGCCTGGGCCTCGCTGGCAGCGATCGCAGCGTCGCCGATGATCCCTTGCCGGAGCGCCGCGCCGAGAAGTTGCTCGACTTCGGCGGCGATATCGTGGCCTGGATCCACGGTGGTCGCTTCGACGAGCACGTTCCATTCGTGCTTCCCTTCGAGGGGCGCACGAGTGCCCGGAATGTGTCTCAGCACGAGCTCGAGCGAGTCCCGCGGAACGAGTTCGAA
>JBKPKF010000067.1:0-2301 GCA_046730995.1 Pseudomonadota bacterium | reverse complement strand
GCCCGGTCGATTGTTTCTACGAGGGCGACCTCATGCTCGTCATCAATCCCAACGAGTGCATCGACTGCGGGGTGTGCGAGCCGGAATGCCCCGCCGAAGCGATCCTACCCGACACCGAGAGCGGGCTCGAGAAATGGCTCGAGCTCAATACCACTTTCTCGGCCGAGTGGCCGAACATCACGCGCAAGAAGGACAGTCCGGCCGACGCCGATGAGCACAAAGGCGAGGAAGGCAAGTACGACAAATATTTCACGCCCGACCCGGGGGCCGGCGACTGAACCGAGGCTCAGCGGTGGATGGTGAACGTGTAGTTGAGTCCAATCCCGCCTGACAGTTGATTGCGCGAACCCAGCTCCCGGACGATTGGCGACTTGGCCGCGTCGCCCACAAGCCGTTCGTAGCGCGCGAACCCGAACAGGCCGAAGCGGTCGTTGAACTGGTAAGACAGTCCGCTTGCCAGGGCGAGAGCGTGCACGCCGCCCCCGGGCCGGTAAGCCGGAAGGCCGGAGGCGACGGCCGCGGCTGGAGTGACTCCGAAATAGGCGCGCTGGTACCGGGCATCGGAAAACAGGACCCGCGGGCCGATGGAAAAGACGTAGCGGTCGCCGTCGCGCCAGATCTTGTCGACGCCGATGTCGCCGACCAGACCGTCGTGGCCGCCGAGACCCTTTCGAAGCTCGCCGCGAACGCGGAACGAATCGGCCGCTTCATATTGCGCGAAGGCCCCCGCTTCGATCGTGGTCTTCACCTTGCCGACGTCCGCACCGACGTCCTTATTCTTGCGGCCGCTTGCCAGATTCACCGACGGACCGAACGAAAACCCGTCCTTCGAGATAATCGCGATTCCAGGGCTGTCATCGGGCGCGCTGAAGCTGAACTGCTTCCCGTGGCGCGCAATCTTCAACTGGAACAGCGGCGCAATCTCGCTGTCGTCCGAGCCGGGATATTTGGGCTGTACCTTGGCCCCGAGGCCGACGCGAACGCGAATGTCGGGCTTATCCTCGGCGAAAGCGGGTGCCCAGGCAGGAAGCAAGGCGACCGCGGCAATCAGCGCATGTTTCATGGGTCCGAAACCGCCCTTCCCCGTTTTAGTTGCGCCGATCAGCTTCGCTTCATGAGCGCATCGATGATCTGATCTGCCGCTTGCTCCGCGGTCATCGCGGTGGTGTCGATGCGGATTTCGGGCGCCTCGGGCGGCTCATAGGGACTGTCGATGCCCGTGAAATTCTTGAGTTCGCCGGAACGCGCCTTGGCATAAAGGCCCTTCGTGTCGCGCTTCTCCGCTTCGGCCAGCGGCGTATCGACGAAGATTTCGATAAACTCGCCCTTCGGGACCATGCGCCGAACCATGTGCCGTTCGGCTCTGAACGGCGAGATGAAAGCGGTGAGGACGATCAAGCCGGCGTCGGCCATCAGCCGTGCGACTTCGCCGACTCGGCGAATATTCTCGATTCGGTCGGTTTCGGTAAAGCCGAGGTCGCGGTTGAGCCCGTGGCGGACATTGTCGCCGTCAAGCAGGAATGTGTGCTTGCCGCGCGCGACGAGCTTCTTTTCGACCAGGTTGGCGATGGTCGACTTGCCGGCGCCAGAAAGGCCCGTGAACCATAGCACGGCGGGCTTCTGCCCCTTGATCTTTGCGTGAGTTTCGCGGCTCACATCCAGATGCTGCGGGTGGATGTTGAGCGAACGGCGGAGCGCGAAATGCAGCATGCCGCACGCGACGGTCGCGTTCGAAAGCTTGTCGATCAGGATGAACCCCCCGAGCGAGCGGTTCGGGCTCGAACCCGGCACGTCATAGGCCTCGAACACGATATCGCGGTCGGTCGTGATTTCAGCGATGCCGATGCCGTTGAGAGCCAGGGTCGGCGCGGCAAGATGCTCCAGCGTGTTGACGTTCAATTCATATTTCGGCGCCTGCACTGTCGCCGTCACCGTCTGCGTGCCGATCTTCATCCAGTAACCGCGCCCCGGCAGAAGCTCGTCTTCGGCCATCCACACGATCGTGGCTTCGAACTGGTCGGCGACCTGCGGCGGGTCATGAGCGTCCACGACCACGTCCCCCCGCGAGCAATCGACCGCGTCGGTGAACGTCAGGGTCACCGACTGCCCGGCGAGCGCCTCGTCGATATCACCGTCTGCGGTGACGATCCGCTCGATCCGGGTCACGCGGCCGGAGGGCAGGACTCGTACTTCAGTATCCGGGAAGGCCGTTCCCGATGCGATCTGGCCCGAAAAGCCGCGAAAGTCCTGATTAGGCCGATTGACCCACTGAATCGGCATTCGGAAAGGCTTGGCGGCGTC
>JBKPKF010000066.1:0-4453 GCA_046730995.1 Pseudomonadota bacterium | reverse complement strand
AGGCCGCCTCGACGCAGTCATCGTCACTCACGACCATGGCGACCATGTCCACGGCATCGATGAACTTCGGCCGCTTTCGCAAGTGCTCGATGCGCCGGTCCCGATCTATGGTTCGGAGGAAACGCTAGCGAGCCTCGAGCGACGTTTTGCCTACGCCTTCGCGCAGAGCGAATTCTATCGTCCGATCGTCGAGAGCCGGGTGATCGTATCCGAAGAGCGTTTCGGACCCACTACCGCGCGCTTCGTCGTGCAGCCGCATGGAACGACAACCTCACTCGGCCTGCGCTTTGACGAAACTGAGCGCTCCGCGGCTTACGCCATCGATTTCAGCAATTTAACCAACGAAATGGCGAAGCTTTATCAAGGCGTTGACGTATGGATCGCAGATTGCCTGACGCGCGCTCCTCATCCGACGCATGCGCACCTCGACGGCGTACTCGGCTGGGCGAGGGACCTTCGGGTCGGCCAGCTCTACCTGACCCACATGGGGAACGGCCTCGATTATCAAACGCTCGTCGCGGAGCTTCCCGATTGGGCAGCGCCAGCGCATGATGGGCTCGAGATCCAGTTATGAGCGACAACAACGGCGCCTTCGCGCTCTATTATGTGGTGATCATCGTCGCCGTCGCGAGCTCGCTCGTTGCCTTGCGAATGCCGGTTGGCAAGATGGTGAAGATGGTGGCCGCCTGGGTGGCCATTTTCGCGATCGGATTCGTCGTTTTTTCCTTCCGAAGCGATTTCACCGCCTTTGCCCAGAGGCTGAAGGCCGAAGCCATGGGAAGTGCGATACCGGACGGGGAAACTGTGCGAATTCCAATCGCGGACGACGGGCATTTCTGGGTCGAAGCGAAGGTCAACGGGCATCCGATCCGGTTCATGGTCGACAGCGGGGCATCCGTAACGACGGTTTCAACACAATCCGCGAAAGCCGCGGGAATGCCCATCGGCGCCGAAACTACCGTGGTGAACACCGCCAATGGGCCCACGAGGGAGATCAAGGGCTGGGCGGATCGCCTGCAGGTCGGACCGATCGAGAGGACCGATTTTCCCATCGACATCAACGAACATGACGACACTAACCTGTTGGGGATGAACTTCCTTTCGTCGCTGAGCAGCTGGCGGGTCGAGGGCAATTATCTGGTGCTTCAGCCGTGACTAACGACCTGATGCTGGGCGGCGTCTACATCCTGATGGCCGTCATGCTCGTCCTCGGCAGCTTGATGTCGCGCCGCGAGCCTTGGGCGAAGCTTGTGACGACGGCCGTGATGTGGATCGCGATCTTCGCTGCCGGCTTCGTGTTGTTCACCTTCCGGGACAATTTCGGCTGGGTCGTGCAGCGCTTGCGGGCGGAAGCGATCGGAACTCCGGTCATCCAAGGTCGAGAAACCCGCATTCCGATGGCGATCGACGGCCATTTCTGGGTCGAAGGCCGGGTCAATGGAATCCAGGTCAAGTTTCTGGTCGATAGCGGCGCAACGATGACGACGATCGGTCGGGAAACGGCGATCCGCGCCGGAGTCAGAGTATCCCCGAGGCCGGATCAGTTCGTGCGCACCGGAAATGGAATCATCCGCGTGTCGAGCGGCCGGGCGCACAACCTTCATGTCGGCGGGATCGCGCGGAGCGATGTTGGCGTCCAGGTTGCGGACAACGACGATCTGAACGTGCTTGGGATGAACTTTCTGTCCTCGCTGAGCCGCTGGGGAGTGGAAGGGCGCTGGCTGGTCCTGGTCCCCTGACCTCTATGGATATTTACATAATGCATATTATCATACTTTCAGATTACAGTGAGCGAGGGGCCCTCACGGCCCTTTTCAGGCCCGCCGATGCCCCCTGAGTCTCCAATGGACCGTCTCGTCGAGATCATGCGTCGGTTGCGCGATCCAAAGACCGGCTGCGAATGGGACAGCGTGCAGACCTTCGAGACGATCGCGCCCTACACCATCGAGGAAGCCTATGAAGTCGCGGATGCGATCGCGCGCAAGGACATGGACGCGCTTGCCGACGAGCTGGGCGATTTGCAGCTCCAAGTCGTCTTCCACGCGCAAATGGCTGAAGATGAAGGCCATTTTACCCTGGCTGAAGTCTTAGACCGCATCTGCGACAAGATGGAACGCCGTCACCCGCACATTTTCGGCGATGCCGAGCATGGCGGTCATCATTTGTGGGAAATCATCAAGGCCGAGGAACGTGCCAAGGATCCCGATCAGAGCGCGCTTGCCGGGGTCGCTCTGGCTCTTCCAGCGCTCGAACGCGCCGCCAAGCTGCAGCGCAGAGCCGCCCGCGCGGGTTTCGATTGGCCCGATGTGTCAGGTCCGCGGGCCAAGATCGACGAGGAATTGGCCGAGCTCGAGGCCGAGACCGACCATGACCGCAAGCTGGATGAGCTCGGCGACCTTCTATTTGCCGTCGTAAACCTCGCACGGCATCTTAACATTGAGCCGGAAGCCGCGCTTCGTGAAGCAAATCGCAAGTTCGAACAGCGATTCCGGACGATCGAGCAGGCCCCCGGCTTTTCCGACATGTCGCTCGATGAAATGGAAGCGCTCTGGGTCGAGGCGAAGAAGGGTCAGTTGGCACCAAGCGACTGAAATCTGGCCCAATTCTCCGGCGACAGGCGCACCGACAAGCTAACCTCCTCATGGTCGAGCTTCTGGTCGAGCACCTCTCCACGAGCATGCAGCCAGGCGATCTTGTCTCCTTCGGCTGCCCGAAGCCGAATCTGATGGACTTCTTCTCCCCTGCGCAATTTCTCGGCCATGCACTCACGCAAGGCATCGAAACCCTCGCCGTTCAGCGCCGAAATCGGCACTGCGTCCTCGCGTCTTTCGGCTTCCCCGATCAGTCGTCTCCGCTCCTCGGCTGAAAGGAGGTCGATCTTGTTCCACGCCTCGATGCGGGGCGGGGCCCCCTCCTCCGCCAGACCGAGCGATTGAAGCACATCCTCGACATCCTCCTTCTGCGCTTCGCGATCCGGATGCGCCATGTCGCGGACGTGGACGATCAAGTTCGCCGACTGAACCTCCTCCAGGGTGGCGCGAAAGGCGGCGATCAGCTCGGTCGGGAGGTCGGAGACAAACCCGACCGTGTCGGACAGGATCGCCTTGTCGAACCCCGGCAACCTGATGTCACGCATCGTTGGGTCGAGAGTCGCGAACAAAAGGTTCTCCGCGAACACCGCTTCGCCCGTCAAGCGATTGAATAAGGTAGACTTTCCGGCGTTCGTATAGCCGACCAGGGCGACCACCGGCCAAGGTGCGCGCTGCCTTCGCCCACGATGCAACGAGCGGGTGCGCTTCACCTGGTCGAGTTCGCGCCGGATCTTCGCCATCCGGTCGCGAATCAGGCGCCGGTCCGCCTCGATTTGCGTTTCTCCGGGCCCTCCGAGGAAACCGAAGCCGCCGCGCTGCCGCTCGAGGTGGGTCCAGCTTCGAACGAGCCGCCCTGCCTGATATTCGAGATGCGCCAGTTCGACCTGCAGCTGCCCCTCGGCGGTCGCCGCCCGTTCGCCGAATATCTCGAGGATCAGCCCGGTCCGATCGATTACCTTGGTGCCGATTTCATCTTCGAGGTTCTTCTGCTGGATCGGCGCGAGCGGCGCATCGACGATCAGAAGCCCCGCCGCTTTGTCCCTGGCCATCTCGGCAATCTCGTCGACTTGTCCCTTGCCGAGCAGAGTCGCGGGCCGGACCGTCCGGACCCGCAACGGCCGTGCCTCTATCACATGGATTCCGATCGCTTCAGCGAGCCCCTCCGCCTCTTGGGCGCGCGCGTCGGCGGACCTCCGCGAATCGGTCCGCGGAAGCTCTGGCACAACGATCAGCGCGCGTTCCCCACGAGCCACATCGGGAAGCGCCGGATGGTTGAAGTTATTCAGCGTCGCCCTCCGGCTTTCCGTTCGCATCGGGCCCGAGGTTGAGCGCATGCGCGGGCTGAAGGGTCGAGATTGCGTGCTTGTAGACCAGCTGGATCTGCCCGCCACGCTCGAGCACCAACGAAAACTGGTCAAATCCCGTTACTGTGCCCTGCAGCATCACGCCGTTGACCAGGAACAGCGTCATTCGGTCGCTTTCTTTGGTGGCTGCGGCAAGAAACAGGTCCTGGAGCGCAGCCTTCGCGCCGTCGGCCGCGCCGTTCGTCGCCACGAACCCCGCTGGCGGCTCCGACGGCATGATGGTCGAGATCGAGTGTTTGTAGACGAGCTGCGACGCCCCTTCGCGCCTGAGCAGCAGCGAGAATGCGTCGAACCAGGTCACCACTCCCTGCAGCTTGACGCCCTTCACGAGGAATATGGTCACCGGCAGTTTCGCGCGGCGAATGGCGTTGAGGAAATGGTCCTGAAGGCTGAGTGGGCGAGCGGGCATTGGGCCTCTTTTGTTTTTTACTCGTCGCCCTCCCTCTTATCACCGATGCCCAGAGCCTTGAGCTTCCGGTGCAGCGCCGAGCGTTCCAT
>JBKPKF010000065.1:0-15233 GCA_046730995.1 Pseudomonadota bacterium | reverse complement strand
CATCGGTTGTACCGACTAAGAAGAGGCGCGAAACGAACGCGAGACCCTCAAAGAAGGCCGCGTCCGCTTGCTGGAGGGGGCATATATGTGTGGGCCCCCATCGCGTCAACCGGCTTTTTGCAATTTGATTGCATTTGGCCGTCGGCGCCGTTCAGACCGCCGCTCAGGCGGCCTCGCTTAGGACTGAAATAGGATTTCGGTCAGCCGTTTCAAGGTTCAAGCAGCTGAGATTATTGACTTTGTCCGGAAACCTAAGCCGTCTGGATGTAGGTGCGCATGGCCTCGGCCTCGGCCTCGATCCGCTCCATCCGGTGCTTCACCAGGTCGCCGATCGACACGATTCCGATAAGCGCGCCGCCTGCGACGACGGGCAAATGACGAATCCGGCGCTGAGTCATGAGGGCCAGCGCCGCGAGTACTTCGGTGTCGGGACTGGCGGTGATCGCCGGCGAACTCATTGCCCGCGCGACGGGCCAATCGAGCACTTCCGAACCGTGGTCGCGGAGGCAATAGATGACGTCGCGTTCGGATACGATGCCGACAATCTCGTCTCCCGCGACAACCGGCAATGCGCCGATCCGCCTCGCTCCAAGCCGGTGCACCGCATCGATCACCCGATCCTCGGCGGTGATCGTCTCGACTTCGCTTCCCTTGTCACGAAGTACTTCTGTGATGGTCATGGCCATCCTCCCGGACTCGCCCCTGCCGGCTTGATAGTCCCATTTCGCGCGCCCAAAGGGAAGCCGAATGCCCCGGCCCGATCCGATTCCTCAACGTCGCAATACCCTGATGCGCCGCTTCTGGCGGATCTTCTGGCTGCTAGTCCTGCTTTCGGTCGTCGTGGCCGCGATCGCTGTCGCCCTTGTCACGCAAGGTGAAGAGTCCCCGAATATTCACTTCATCATCGCGACCGCGCTCGGAGCGGGCATCACGGTCCTGCTTGGAACTTCACTGATGACCCTCGTCTTCCTGAGCGCCGAGAGCGGGTATGACGAGCCACCCAAGATCGAAGAGGAAAACGGAGACAGATGAGCGATTCTGAGCGCGTGCCCATCCTGCGCGTCATGCCGGGACCGAGCGATATCAATGCCAACGGCCATATCTTCGGCGGCTGGGTGCTGAGCCAGATGGACATTGCCGCCGGCATCGTCGCGTCGAGGCGCGCCAAAGGCCCGGTGGCGACAGTGGCGATCGAAGCAATGGAGTTCATCGCTCCGATTCACCTTCGCGACCTCATCTCGGTCTACGCCGAGGTGGAGCGCGTCGGGCGGACGTCGATGGGGGTTAAGATCGAGGTCGTCGCCGAGCGCGATCTCGGATCGACCGCAGTCAAGGTCACCGAAGGGCTGTTCACGTTCGTCGCTTTGGACTCGAACCACCGGCCGCGAGCGATCGATCAGTCCTGAGTTTCGATATTGTAACTCAGCTCGGATGTGCCGTTCGCGGGAACCGAGACCCGCCAGAGCATCCATCCATCCCGCTTCACCAGCTTTCGGCCCGACGCCTTTGCTTCGAGCGGCAGCTCAATCTCGATGGTCTGCGCTTCAGGAAGGTCGTTGGTAAGGACGAGGTGGTAGCTGGAGGTCTCGCCGCGGCGTTCTACAGTCTGCCGCGCGCGGACCCCTGGTGCCTCGCCGACGCGGATTTCGACCTTCTCGCCCAGCGTATGATCGTCGATGCTGCCCTCGCCGAGCAGGATCCGACGGCCCTCTTTTTCGCCGAAGAGGGCGACCTTGCCTGCTGGTAGCGGCAAGCCCAGACCCTCGGCCGCTCGGTTATGGGTTACGAGCACGCGTTGGAGCGGCGTGTCGATTTCGCCGCCTTCAAGGCGCAATTTCAGGATCCGCTCGATCCTGACGGACGGTTTTTCAAGGAGCGCGACCTGCTTTTGCGAGCGGGAGGCGACGGTTACCCTGATCGGAATTCGGTAGAGCCGTACCTCACCGAGGCGCTCCTCCTGCGCAACGACCTTTGCATAGCCTCCATCGCGCTCGGGTGCGGGCGGAGGCGCCGGTGGCGGCGGAGCGGCCATCGCCGCCTCTAACCGAGTCCCGGTGACCACGATGTCAACGGCTTGCTCTTGGATATCGCTCGTGGTGCCTTGAGGCCAGCAGCTTATCCGGATGGGTTTCCGCTCGCCTTGCGGAACCCAGACCCGCTGACGGTTGAGCTTTCCCGCGACCGCCTGCGTCTGAGCGTCGTCGAATCCGGTTTCGTCGCCGTTGGCCAACGTCATCCAGGCGAACAGGCTTACTCGTCTGCCATCGTCGGAAAGGTCGGCCACATAATCCGCCTGCCAATCGAAATTGTTGCTGATGTAGGAGAGCGTGACGTCGGTCTCGACCGGTTCCGGGCTGCGCACCCGGACCGACAGGGTCGGCTTCGCGGAGAGACCGGCCGGCACGTCCGGGGCGAGGAGGGTTTCGGCAAGACCCGTGCAGCGCAGAGCTTCGACCCCGTTCGCTGTCTGAACGACGATTCCGTCGCCGGTTGCACGGACGATCGCATCCTGGACAACCGTTTTGCCGGTCGCTCGCGATGTCCTCCGCAGTGTCAGCCGTTCGCCCAGGGCAGCGTCGAGCAGGGCGCCAGGGGAAAGCAGTCGTGCGTCGCGATTCTTTTCGAGCACGGCCGGGCCGAGCCCGGTGACGATCGCGCTCTGCGGGACGATGCCCGACGTCACGCCTTCGAACCGCAGTTCGCTTGTTCCCGCCGGCAGCCGCACGTGCCGAACCTCGCTGACCAGCGCATAGCCGTTGAGCCATTGCAGGTTGAGAGGGTCGAGGCCGCGGTCGGTGTCGCGGTAGACGGTCACGGCGACCCGGTTCGGGGCCGGCGATACGACCATCGTCTGCGCCTGCACCTGAGGCGAGAACGCCAGCACCAACAGCGGAATCGCGCGCATGGTCTTAATAGCGGCTGTCGAATGTCGCTGTGACGGAAGCTTCGCCATTCGCCGGGACGGGCACGCGCCAGCGCGTCTCGTCAGCGCTGAGGCGCTCGGACTTCATGCTTTCCGCGTCGATCCGGGTATCGCCCCACAGCCCCGCTTGGACGAGATCGACCGTGATTGGCTTTGGTCCGGCGTTGGTGAGCGTGTAGCGCATCCTCGTCCGCCAGCGGCTCGAGCTTAGCCTCGTGCGTTCCTCGACGACCGGCCGCACCTTCACGTCAAAGGCCTGGCCCGTCGTGAGACCGATGTCCGATCCCATCGGCGTGTGGCCAATCTGGTGTTCGCCGACGAACTGTGGGTTGCCGCGCGCATCGCGCTGATAAACCCGCACAGTTCCCGCGGGCAGGGCATCGCCGAGACCCTGGTTGCGCGAGCTGGAGAAGCGTAAAACGGTGTTCGCGCTCAGCGGCTGGTCGCTGGTCGAGAGCCAACCGTTGCGGAACTCATAGGCCCGCGCAGCGGGCGTATTCTTGACGTCGAGGAAGCTGACCTGCTTGGTCTGCTTGTCGGCGATAGTGGTCCGCTCCGGCAGGGGATAGAGATAGAAATCGCCGAGCCGCTCCCGACCTGCAGTCTCAGTCCCCGCGCGGACCAGCCCGCCCGGAGGAGGCGGAGGAGGAGGAGGCGGCATGTAGCCGCCATCGTAGCGCCGGCCATAAGGATTGGCCTGCCCGACCGATCCGGCGACCAACAAAGTGTTGGCATTTACATAGGGCGTGCCGCTGTTGTTCGTCAGTGTGACCCAGCCCTGCACGTCCATGCGGCCGTTCGCTTCGTCGAACAGCGCGACATAATCGGCCGCCCAGCCAAGGCCCGGCGTCAGATAGGTGAGGGTGACCGGCCGGCGGCCGGCGCCGTCGGTGTCCACGGTAACCGATAAGGTCGGCCGGGCCCTGAGACTCGGCGGCACCCGGTCGAAGATGACTCGAGCCGGCAAACCGTCGTCGCGAAGCACTTCGATGCGGTCGCCGATCTGCATCACCACGCCGCCATTCGCGGCGAGGATGCGGGCGCGCTCGCGGCTCTCGACGCCCGATGCGGGATTGACGCGGACAAGCGTAACTTCCTGCCCGACGGCATTCTGTATCAGTGCTGACGGCGACAGGAGATCGAAGTCGAAATTCTGTTCGACCACGCCGACGCCACGGCCGTTCAGCGTGACCGTGGCCGGCTCGATGGTGGCGGAAACGTCGCGGAATTCCTGCCGGCTGCGCCCCGCGGGCAGATCCAGCAGACGTTTGTCTTCGATCAGCGCGCGATCGTTATTGTAGATGGTGACGGCAACGTCGCCCTGCGCCGTTTGCCCGGGCGCGGGGAGTACGGACTGTGCCAATGAAGGAGCGGCACTGGCCAATGCCGTGCACAGCAGGACAAGGGTACGCATCGATTGTCTCCCAAACTCTCGGGGAAACGATGTTACATTGTAACATGCGCTGTCAACCCCGCCTGGAGGGAAACAATCGTCCCGGCAGTTAATCGGCAGTGAACGGTGTCAGGCGGCGGGCGCGACCTCGTCGTCGCCGTCAGCCGCTTTAGGGGTTCGGCTCCGCCGGCGCGGACGCGGGCTTGGCTCCTCTTCCGCCTCTACCGCGAGCGAACTGGGGCTATCGGCACCGATCGAGGGAGGAAGCACGTCGAGCGGAAGGCTGTCGTCGTCGGCTCCATTGACTCGCGAGCCGCGATCTTCATCGTCACTAGCCTCTTCGGCACTCCGCTCTTCCCGGAATCGCCGCGGACCCCGATCACGCTCACGGTCCCGGCGGGGGTAGCGCTCGGCTCGATCGCCTCGGCCCTGACGCTCCTCGTCGCCGCCGTCGGCCTCGGCAGCTTCCGCCATCTCTTCGCCCTCGTCCTCATCGGAATCCTCGCGTTGACGCGGGCGCTGGTCCTCGAAACGCGCGCGGTTCTCACTGAGAATCCGGAAATAATGGTCGGCGTACTGGAGGTAATATTCGGTCTGGACCCGGTCACCGGCCAGCTGGGCATCGCGCGCCAGGCTCTTGTATTTTTCGTGCAGCTGGGCGGCGTTGCCGCGTTGACGGTTGTCCTGGCGGTTCCCCGGCTGTCCACCGAGGTTCTGCCCTCTTTGCCCTCCGCGACCGCGACGGCGGCCACCCTGTCGTTGATTGATCAAATGCTACGTCCTTACGCAGGAGTCTTGTGACCCCTTTAGCCGTGGGAAGCAGGGACGATGCGCCTTGCACCGGCTCCTGACCCGCTCGTTCCGGTTCTTGTGCGCAAAGCGCTTAAGAATTCGGCCGATTGCGTCGGGGGTGGGCGGGACGCGCTCTACAGCTTGCGTGGTGGAGCGGGACCGGCCCTGCCCCTGATGTAGTGCCCCAAGTCCCCGATGCCAAGCGATTTTCGTTCAACGCCAGGTTAAAAGCACCGCCCGATCACGTCCGCCAAGGTCTTGGGCGACCTTGGACTTCAGTCCGTCGCGAGCCAGCATTCGCCTGACGGCCTTGGCTTGGTCATGTCCAATTTCAATGGCGGCGAGCCCGCCTTCGTTGAGCAAATGCGGAAGCTGCGGAGCGAGAACGCGGTAAGCATCGAGACCTTCGCGGCCGGCGAACAGGGCTTCGTCGGGCTCATATTCGCGAACGCCCCGCCCAAGCTCGGCCCCTTCAGCAATATAAGGTGGGTTGCACAGGACAAGGTCGAAGGTCTCGCGAAGCCCCTCCGCCCAATTCCCCTGCGCCAGCTTTATCCTGCTTTCGAATCCGAGCCGGCGAGCGTTGGCTGCTGCAAAGGCCAAGGCCTGGCGGGCCACATCGATCCCGAGGCCGGTGGCGGCGGGCCAGACATCGAGCGCGGCGAGGAGAAGTGTGCCCGGACCGGTTCCGAGGTCGAGGATGCGCCGCGGTCCGCCCGAGCCTTCGAAATGCTCGATCGCCGACGCGACCAGCACCTCCGAATCGGGCCGCGGGACGAGAACTCCCGGGCCAACGTGAAGCTCGATATTCCAGAAGGCGCGTCGGCCGGTGATATAAGCCACCGGCTCTCCCGCCTTGCGGCGCTCGACCATGTCCCAGAAGCGGTCGGGCACTGTCCGGTCGGGCGGCGAGAGGATGAGCTTGTCGCGGTCTATGTGCAGCGCTTCGGCCATCAGCAGCTCCGAATCGAGCCGAGCGGTATCGCTGGTCTTGTGAAGCTGGCGCGCCGCGTCGGCGAGCGCGCGGGCGATGACCTTCACGCCTCCTCCAGCCCGGCCAAGCGCTCCGCTTCGTCCTCCGCGATCAGGGCATCGATAATCTCGGTCAGCCCGGGCCCTTCGAGGATTTCGTCGAGATTGTGCCGAGTGAGATTGATGCGGTGATCGGTGACCCGCCCCTGCGGGTAATTGTAGGTCCGGATGCGTTCCGAACGGTCGCCCGAGCCGACCATCGACTTGCGCGCGCCGGCGCGTTCCGAAGCAAGACGCTCCCGTTCCATCTCGAACAAGCGCGTCCGCAGCACCTTCAGAGCCTTGGCCTTGTTCTTGTGCTGCGACTTTTCGTCCTGCTGGATGACGACCAGCCCGGTCGGAAGGTGAGTGATGCGGACCGCGCTGTCGGTCGTGTTCACCGACTGCCCTCCGGGGCCGGACGAGCGATAGACGTCAATTCGCAAATCCTTTTCGTCGATATGGACATCGACGTCCTCCGCTTCGGGCAGGACCGCTACAGTCGCCGCCGACGTGTGGATGCGTCCGCCGCTTTCCGTCACTGGCACGCGCTGCACGCGATGCACTCCGCTCTCGAACTTCAGCCGGGCGAAGACGCCCGGGCCGTTGATCGACGCGATCGCCTCCTTGTAGCCGCCCAGTTCCGATGCGCTCGAGCTGATAAGGTCGAAGCGCCAGCCCTGTTCCTCGGAATAGCGCTGGTACATGCGGAGGAGGTTGCCGGCGAACAGCGCCGCCTCGTCGCCGCCGGTCCCGGCGCGGACCTCGAGCATCGCCGCGCGGTCGTCGGCGGCGTCGCGTGGAAGCAGCCTGATTGCGAGCGCACGCTCGGCCTGGGGGAGTTTGTGGCGAATTTCTTCGGCCTCGGTGACGGCCATCTCTTTCAACTCGGGCTCGGCAGTCGGATCCGCGATCAAGCCATTCAGAACCTGGAGCTCGGCGCGCAGCCGGCGCACCTCGCGAGCCGCCCCGGCGACCGGCTCGATCTGGGCATATTCCTTGGAAAGCCGCACGAATTCCTCGGTCGAGAGGTCTCCGCGCGACATCGCATCGGCGAGTTCGTGCTTCTTCGCCTCGATCGAGGCGATCCGTTCCGACGAAATGTGCGTCATTCCGAGGTCAGCTCCGGCCAATCGAAGTCTGCCAATGCCTTTTCCGCTTTGCATTCGAATGCCGAGCTCAGGCGAGTGGTCACCCGTCCGTCCTGGACGTCGAGCGTCAAGATTTCTTCCGCTCCCTTCTTGACCGCGCGGTCGCGGCGCTTCCTTGGTGAGCCCGTGACATAAAGTTCTGCGGACAGCCCCTTTGAGCGGATGTGACTAGCGACTGCATTCGCGCAAAGACCAGCGCGATCGTTCTCGACGACGATTGCAACATCGACGTTTTCTGATTGCGGCGGCTCGATCATCATCGCCAGCCGTTCGATCCCCGCAGCCCAGCCCACCGCGGGCGTGTGCGGTCCGCCGAGGGCCTCAATGAGCCCGTCATAGCGGCCGCCGGCGATCACCGTCCCCTGCGCGCCAAGTCGGTCGGTCACGAACTCGAACGCGGTGTGTCGATAGTAATCAAGCCCCCGCACCAGCTTTGGATTGCGCGTCCATGGAACGCCGGCCGCGTCGATTCGGGTGATGACTGCCGCGAAGAAATCGGACGCTTCGCTGGTGAGATGGTCGTCGACGTTCGGCGCGCCAGCGCAAATCTTGCGGTCGCGCTCGTCCTTGCTGTCGAGGATGCGCATTGGGTTGCGCTCCAGCCGGTCCTTGCTGTCATCCGATAGATCAGCCCGGTGCGACTGGAAGTAATCGATCAGCGCGCCGCGCCACGCTTCGCGCGTCTCGGGATCTCCCAGGGTGTTGAGCTCGAGCGTCACGCCGTTTGCGATCCGCAGCTCCTGCAGCAACTGGTAGCCGAGACTCAATATCTCGACGTCGGCCTGCGGCTCGGCCGCCCCGATGATTTCCGCGTCGAGTTGGTGGAATTCGCGGAATCGGCCCTTCTGCGGCCGCTCGTAACGAAAGGCCGAGCCATGGGCCGCTACCTTAAGCGGCGCATATTGCTGCCAGCCCTCGCTCAAATAAGCGCGGCAGATTCCGGCGGTGAACTCGGGCCTCAGAGTGATCGATTCGCCACCTCGATCCTCGAACGAATACATTTCCTTCGAGACGACGTCCGTGGTTTCCCCGATCGTTCGGGCAAAGACCTGCGTCGGCTCGATCGTCGGCACTTCGACCCGCTTGAACCCGTAAAGACGCCGCACGCGATCGAACGCGTCGATGACTGCGTGCAGTCGATCGGCATCTTCTCCAAGCAGGCTTTGCGTGCCCCGTACGGGCTGGACAGGCGTCATTTCGCCGCGCTTAAGCACATTTTCCGGAAATGCGGAATCAGCCTGTCGGCGAGCGCTGCTGTTGCTCCTGCCGGCGTTGTTCGAACTGGCGCCGGAAGTAGCTGGGCGGCGGAAGGAACAATTTGCGGATCGAGATGCCGATCGTTCGGCCGAGCGGGTCGAGGAGGTCCGGCTGATAGTTCAGCAGCGGGTCGCCCAAGGCGCTTCGCACGCGCGGCTTGGAGTCGAAGATGTTTTTGACTTCGAAGCGCAGCTGGGTCCCGCGCAGCCACGGATGCTTGACGGCGACTTCCGGAACGTCGCCCGGGTTAGCGAACAGCCGGAGGTCGAATGTCGCAAGCGGCGAAAAATGAAGATCGTCGCCGTTCAGCGTGTCGACGTGCGTCCCGCTGCGCCAGTTCGCTGCGAGGCGCGCGCCGAGGCCGTTATTGAAATAGCCGGTTTGCGCTTCGACGTTATGTCTAGGGGTGCCGCCGATCGACCCCGCCGCGTCACCGTGGAGGTAATCGAGCTCGAGTCCGGGCGCGATCACGGTCTTGTCGACGAAGGTGATCGTGTCGGTCAGCGAGAAGGTGAGCCGGCCGCGATTTCCGCCGAAAAAGCCGCCTCCGCCTCCACCGCCACGGCCGCCGAACCCGCGCCGGCCAAAGCCTTCGCCCTCGGAAGGCGGTCCGGCGCCTCCGCCTTCGGTGGGAGGACCAGCCTGGCCTTCCGGCGGCGAGGAAGGCCTATTCTGGCCCTGCGGTGCGCCGCCACGTGCTCCGCCGCCGCCCATCGCGGCCCGGAACTGCGCCCTTATCTGGTCGATCGTCGATTGCGATGGCCGTTTGGACTTGAGCGGTTTTGAGAAATCGAAGCCCACGCGGAGCGCATCGCGGCGTGAGCTGTCGAAATTGACGGGTCTCAGGTCGACGCTGACCAGCTGGCCCGACCCGTCCCGGACAAACCGGCCCGGGAATGCTGCCTCGATTTGGGGGGTGACCGAAATGTTCGAAATCGGACGTTCGATCTTTTGGTGAACGTAATCCGCGCGCAGCCTCAGGTCCGTATTCTTGAACGGCTGCCAGTTGCCGCCGATCTTGATGACGTTCCGGCGATCGGAATCGAGGTCCGGGTTGCCGCCTGTGGTGGCCGTCACCAGCACGGTCTGGCCGGTCGTGAAATCGAAAATGCGTGTCCCCGTCGTCGTGAGCAGCGGGTCGCCGAGCTGCTGGATCGTCGGAGCGCCTTCTTCGCGAGTCCAGCTGGTGATGAGATTCAAACGATCGACCGGCGACCAGTTGGCGCCCGCGCCGATCGTGGTCAGCGAGCCGAAGTCGGAAATCTGGTCGAGTTCGGCATTGGCGTTCAGCGTAAGGTTGCCAAGCGCGCTGAAGGCGTGGTTGCGGCGCGAGACCGGAAGATCGAGATTGACCGAGGCGGTGCCCGTCGTCCGGCTGAGGGAATTCGACGTCTCCACGCCAAGCCGCTCGCTCTCGCCGTCGAGATGCTGGGTGTTCGCTCCGACCCGGAAGGTCGCTCCGGCATTGCCTGCCGGAAGCTTGAATAGGGTGCCGTTGGCCGTTGCCGTGATGTCGCCCGATATGCGGGTCTCGCGGGCATGATCGCGCGGAAAGGTCACATTGTCCCGATCGGTGCCGGTGTTGTCCCGATCCCAGTCGGCATTGCCGGTGAGGTTCCACTTCCACTGCGATTTCGTGTTCCCGTTCAGTGTCACGCCGGCATGCGCGCTGTCGCTCGTCGTGTTTCGGTCGAGCTGCTCGAGCAAAATGTTGCCGAGGCCGATCAGCGAATGGCCTTCGTCATGCTCGACTTCGGTGTTGAGCGTCGCCGACACGTCACCGAGGACCTGACGATTGAACGTCGCCGCGCCGCGGATCTGCCGCTTGGTGCCGAGGAGAGAACGGAACGCGCGATCGTCAACCGTAGCATCGGGCGATAGTTGGACGTCGCGTTCGGCCTCGGTCAGCATGCCATTGCCCTGCGCATGCAGGTTGAATTGGGTGCGGCCGGCCTTGTCGATCATCAGCCGGGTTACGTCGGCCTGGCCGCTCGCATATCCGCCCTCGGTCGAGGCGCTCTCGGCGAGCGTTGCGGCAGTCGAGCGGAAGCGCTGGCGAAGCACGATGTTCACCACCCGCTGGTCGGCACGATATCCGTATTTGAGAGCGACTTCCTCGGGCAGGATCTCGACCCGGAGAATCGCCTCGGTCGGGATATCTCGCATCTCGCGGAAGCTCGAGATTCGCTGCCCGTTTAGCAGGAGCACGGGTTGCCCGCCGCCGCGCCCGCGAGCACTTCCGATTTCCGGCGCAATAGCCTCGAGCAGCTCCGTGATATTGGTTGCACCGGTGGCTCGGACGTCGCGCGGATCGAGCGTCTTTTCGGGCGGAATATCGCCGACCACCGAGCCGGGCGGCTTCTGGCCCGTAACGACGATCGCTTCTTCTTCGTCATAAGGCTCGGTCGGCTGCGCCATCGCCGCGCCAGCGGTCGAGTCCGGCTGGGGTGACTGGCCTGGCGTGGCCGTCTGGGCGCCGGCGGTGCCAGCATATGCAATGCAGATAGCCGCACCGAGGAGCAGCCTTGCTTGAAGAAGTCGTCGATTCATGCGCTCGGCTTACCCCCGCCAACTGAACGGACGATGACAACGTCCTGATCTTCGACAAAGTGCCGACACCAGCCGACAAACGCGATATGACAGCCACGACAGGAGAGGGGAATGCATAAGTCGGTCATGTTCGCTTCGTTGCTCATCCTCGCTGCGGCAGCGGATGCACAAGGGGCCGCGTCGTCCGAAACCATTGTGCAGAATTCGCTCACCCGCGTTCAACGCCTGGACTCGCAGCTTCATTCGGTCATCGCGCTCGATCCTGCCGCGGTCGGTCAGGCTCGCGCATTCGATTCCTCCGGGAAGGCCGTTGGGCTCGTCGCGGGGCAGCCAGTGCTGATCAAGGACAATATCGAAACCGCCGGGCCATTGCCGACAACCGCAGGGAGCCTCGCGCTCGCGAGCAACGTCACAAATCGCGATGCGCCGCTGGTCGCGCGTCTTCGCTCGGCGGGCGGGATCGTCATCGGCAAGACGAACCTCAGCGAATGGGCGAATATTCGCTCGAACAGTTCGATATCCGGTTGGAGCGCCGTCGGCGGCCAGGTCCACAACCCCTGGGCGCTCGACCGCAACGCATGCGGGTCGTCGAGCGGAAGCGGTGCCGCCGTCGCTGCAGGCTTCGTTCGTCTCGCCATCGGTACCGAAACCGACGGATCGATCACCTGCCCCGCCTCGATCAATGGAATCGTGGGGCTGAAGCCCACGGTTGGGCTTGTCAGCCGGACCCACGTGGTCCCGATCAGTCACAGCCAGGACACGCCCGGGCCGATGACCGCGAGCGTGCGCGAAGCAGCTGCGCTTCTGAGTGCGATTGCGGGAAGCGATCCGGCCGACCCGGCAACCGCCGAGGCGGACAAGCACAAGGCCGACTATGCAGTTCTGCTCGACCCGAATTCCCTCAAGGGCAAACGCATCGGCGTGATGCGCTTCGCCTCGGGTTTCGGAACCGATACCGCGTTCGAAACCGCGCTCGCCATTCTGCGTCAGCAAGGCGCGGTCCTGGTCGACATCAAGACATTCGACCGCAGCGCGATCGGGAAGAACGAGCTTCCGGTGCTGCTGACCGAGCTCAAGGCCGACATGGCCAAATATCTGAAGAGCAGCCCGGCGCCGATCGAAGCGCGAACCCTCGCCGACCTCATCGCCTTCGACCGGGCGCACCTGAAATCGGAAATGTCATTGTTTGGCCAGGATCTGTTCGAGCAGGCGGAAAAGACCAGGGGTCTCGCCGATCCCGCTTATAAGAAGGCGCGGGCGCTGAGCTTCCAGGCGGCTGGCCCCAACGGCATCGACCGGCTGCTGAAGGCCTATCGCATTGCCGCGCTCGTCGGCCCGACAATGCCGCCCGCGTGGAAGATCGACGTCGCCAATGGCGACCAGATCGCGGGCGGCGGCGCGGGGGGCCTCGCCGCAGTGGCGGGCTATCCGCACCTCACTGTGCCGATGGGCCTAGTGAAGGGCCTGCCCGTCGGCCTCAGCTTCATCGGCCCAAAATGGAGCGAAGGCCTGCTGCTATCGCTTGGCTATGCCTATGAGCAGGCGCGGGGGCCCTTTCCCACGGCCAAATTCTATCGCTCGATCGAGGAGAGCCCCGACATAGCGCCGCTGCTCAGGCCGCAACGCTAGGGCCGGTTCCGAACGAAGGCCGCCGCTCGATGGCTCGAGCGGCGGCTTCGTCCTTCCCGGTGAAAAAGCTTAGGCGGCTTCGAGTTCGCGCTCGTGCTCGACCACGCGCTCCGGCAGGCCGGCGTCGGCGTCGATCGGCGCCGCATTGCCGGCAGCCATCTCGCGGTCTCGCTGGTCGAAGAAGGCGGCGCGCTTCAGCCGTTTCTTAAGCGATAGCGACGGATTGTCAGGCGTCGGTCCGAGTCTTGCCTGCTCGACTCGGGTCATCTTGCGCTTCGCCTTCTGACCCCAAGCGAAGGCTGAGGCTTCGGCCGGTGCTGCGGTCGAGTGCCAGGCGGGCTCGGGTTCGTGACTCTCGACCGGGTGAGCTGCCTCATATTCGGCCAGCTCCCGATCCTTGCGCCGACGCCGGATCGCGATAAGCGCCGCTATGAGCGCAAGCAACGCGAGCGCTCCCGCGCCGATCGCCAGCTGCATATTCGTGAGTCTCATCGACGAGCTGGGTGTCGCCGCTTGAGAGGGAGCGGCCGGTTTGGCCGGCATCTGGAGTATCGGTGCGGGTTTCTGCACCGCCGGAGATACCGGCGTTGCGGTTGGTGGCGCAGCCTGAGGGACCCGCGGCGCTGTTGTGCGAGCCGGCGCCGTCTTGGCGGCCGTCCGGGTTACGGACTTGCTTGCGGTGCGCTTCGGGGTCGCGCTTGGCCTCGTTGTCTTTGCTGATGCGGAGGTGGTCGCGCTGGAGTCTGGTATCGCCGAAGGGCTGTCAGGGGCCGGTGCCGTCTGGGTGCTTACGGCAGAGTCCGGAGGAGCCGTCGTCGGTGGAGCCTCCTGCGCGAAGGCGGTGGTGGTGGAGAGCGCCAGGGCCGCGGCAATCGCGATGCGGGCGCTTGTAGATCTTTGAAGGTGGCTGATCATAATGCGTATCAACCCATTGGGCAGGGCACCCGCTGCCAAGTTATCGGCCATTCGGGCGTCGTCCGGGACGAGCGGCCGTTTGATTTCAGCTATTGGGATTGTTCCGTGGCTGGTCTCGCAAAATGCCAGTCTCGCCCCGTGTGCCGCGGCGAGCTAGGCGGTCAGCCGTAACGCCGCAATTGCGGCGACGATGGCGAGGATCAGGAGCAGGCGGATGGTGCTCCCCGGTTCATGGAACCAGAGAATCCCCACGGCGACGGTGCCGACCGCCCCGATTCCGCCCCACACCGCATAAGCGGTGCCCATGGGGATCGAGCGCGACGCGAACTCGAGCAGGCCCATGCTGATCGCGACCGAAACGAGGAAGGCCAGCGTCCAGGGAACGTTTCGAAAGCCATCGACGAAACGAAGCGAGGTCGTGAAACCGACTTCGAAGAAGCCGCCGGCAATCAACCAGAACCAGGGCATGAACGTCCTTTCACTGGACGAAAGCAGCGCATTCGTTACGCTTGCGCCTCATGGCTGAGCGACGGGCCTTCGGCAACATGACTTCCGCTCCGCGGTTCCTCGCTTTCCTCATCGTCCTGCTCGTCGCGGCACCCGCCGCCGGCCTGGTCCTCCACGGGCCCTACCTCGGTTTCATGGCGGGCTTCGACCTCGCGGCCCTGGTGTTCCTGTTGGCCTGCATATCGCTGCTCAGCACGCGCGAGGCGGCGGTCATTCGCGATCACGCGATCGCCAATGATGCAAACAAGACTCTGCTGCTGGTCATCACCGGCATTGTCGTAGCGGTCCTCTTCGCCTCGATCGCCGCCGAAACCATCGACCGGAGGCCAGAGCCACTCACCAAGATTCTGGTCATTGCGACCCTGGTGCTTGCCTGGCTGTTCACCAATACGATCTACGCCATCCACTATGCCCATCTCGCCTACATCAAGCCCGATGCGAGAAATGCGGGCCTGGAGTTTCCGGGCACCAAGCAGCCGGTTTATTGGGACTTCGTCTATTTCGCTTACACACTTGGAATGACGTTCCAGACGTCCGACGTGACGATCCGCGACGAGCGCATCCGCCGGGTCGTCACGGTTCACTGCTTCGCCGCCTTCGTCTTCAATATCGGCGTCCTCGCATTCACCATCAACGTTTTAGGATCGGGCAGCGCGCCTTAAGCGGCAAGGTCGATTTCGGGCGGCTCCGTAATCTTCCGCCGGGCGGCGACGAAGCAGCCGCAGACAATCAGCACCGCGCCACCAAGCGTGTACAGCGACACCGGTTCGCGAAACACTAGCCAGCCGAGCGCCGAGGCCCACAGGAAGCCGCTATATTCGGTTGCCGACAAATAACTCGCCTCGCCGCGCGCATAGGCCCAGGCGAACAGCAATGTGCCGGACGTCGAAAGCGTCGCGGCGACCGCGATCCAGATCCATTGGCCGCCCGGCCATTGCGGCACTCCGACAAGCGGCAAGGCGAGGATCCAAATCGCCAGGATCGTCAGGCACTGGAAGAAGTTGATTTCGAGCGGCCGGGCGGTGAGCGCCTGGCGGCGCATCAGCACGATGTTCACGGCATAGCAGAGCGCGGAGCCGATGAGCGCGGCAGTGCCGAGCAATAT
>JBKPKF010000064.1:0-4192 GCA_046730995.1 Pseudomonadota bacterium | reverse complement strand
CGAGTGAAGCGGCGATGGCTGGGCGAGCGACCGGAATCCCAAGCTTTCGCGCGAGTTCGGCGATGGCGGCGATTTGCGGCAAAGCCAGCGTATGCCCAATGTCCGAGCCCGCTTCCCGCTGGAGGGCCTGAAGCGCGGGGTCTGCGCTGACCAGCCGGCCGGCCTTGTCGACACGGCCGAACACGGGCCGCGGTTCGGATGGAGCGCTGGCCATCAGCTCTGCTCCAGCCTCGCGACGGCCGACCGGTACGCGATGTCCGCTCCAAGCCAGCTTCGCGCGTCCTCGATCGCGGTTTCGCTCATGCCGTCGAATGTGGTGATCGCGCTGCCGGGGTCGAAGACCCCAAGAAGGTCGCCGATGCCGGCGAGCAGTCGCGCCGCAAGCTCGCGGCGGACCCCCGCAATCCGAAGCAAGGTCATGACCCTTTGCTCGGACGCCGAAAGAAGCTCGTCCGTGGCGACTTCGCCGGCAAGTCCCGAGCGGCGGGCCAGCGCCTGGGCGACGAAGGTCATTTCGCCTTCCATTGCCGCTGACACGATGAGCTCGTCGCTCAAATGCCCTTCGTCCTCGAGCAAATCGACGAGCATGGCCGTCAGCTCCTCGAAGCCGTTCGCACGGTCGTACCGGGCCACCATGTCGTCCACGGCAGCTGCGAGCAATTGGTCGCGGTCGGACGCCTGAGGCAGACTGACGAGATCGCGCCGCAGCGCTGCCGCGACGATCTGTGCGATCGCCGCAGCTTCGTCCGGTGGAAGATCGTCGAATTGGAGAAGGCACTGGCCGAATCGGTCGCGACGGCGCCCGCGAGCCAGGATCAGCGACATCGCAGCGGCGGAAATTGCCCCGCTCTCATGGCTGACAAGCGCCTGCAGCACCCTTGCATCGCGCCGTCCGCTGCGCGCCTTGGCCGCGGTTGCGATTCGCTCTTCATCGGCGCGGCGAAGAAGCAATCGAACGAGCATTCCGCGGTCGAGCAGCTTAGCGCTCGAGAGCGCTTCGACGATTGCGAGGTTGCGGTCGTCGTTCGCTGCCGCGACCCCGCTCGGAAGCGCGGCTCGAAGCTCGTCGGCAATATCGCCCACCAGGCAGTGGAGCATGGCCGTCATCAGCGCCCGCTCCTGCTCGGTCAGCCGATCGCCGGCGCTCAGGAAGAAATCTGCCCGGACGGTGGCCAAGCGGTCGCGCCCCGCGCCACGCGCGGGCGCGTCGGAGGGTTCCCCCGGAGCGGACCCGATCGGCCATTCTTCCGCCATCATCGCGGTGGCCTTATCCGATTTCGGTTAACTTCGGGTCAACTCAGGCGCGATCCGGCGTGCGTGCTGAAGATAAAAGAAGCTCGCGGCCGAATAAACGAACAGAGTTACCAGATAGGGAGTCCACGCGCCGAGGACCGCGAACGGAACGGCCAGGAGAATGAAGTTACGACGCGAGCCGACCCACAGTTCGCCCGGCAACCCTGCGTTGCCTTCGAGCCTTGCGGCTTCGGCGAATGCGGCCCCGGCGACGGCTGCCAGCAAGGCCCCCCAGCCGCCCGTATGCCTGCTTTCCCACCAGCCCAAAGCGAGGAGCGCGAAACCGGCCGCGGGCCAGAGCAAGGCGCGGCTGATCGCCCGCTTCGATAATGGTTTGAGGCGGATTGTGGCGAGCCGACCGGCAATGATGTCGAGCGGAGCGGAAATGACGAGCAACGCCAGACCCACACCGAGCCAGCCTCGGCTGAAGCAGACGGCACCGCCGAGCGTGAGCGCGAGCGCGCCCCAGGCGAGCGACCCTGGGCGTGCGCGCGTTTGCATCAGCCAGTGGGTCGCGAAATCCTCGATCGGAGGAAGGACGAAACGGCTCGCCCAGTCACGGCGGGCCTCCCGCGATCCACTGATCAGCCTGCGCTGGAAATGCTCGAGCTGATCCGCACGCTCGACGAGCAAAGGTTCGCCGCCATGTTCGACCGCGTGCCAGCGCAACGCACCGTCCTGCAACGTACGGCGGAGCAGGGTCGATTGCAGGTCCCAATCGCCGAGAATCGCGGCGGTCGAACCCAGTGTCTTTGCGTCCACCAACGCCACGCCCGCCCAGCGGGTCTCGCCGTCGATGCGTTCGAAGAGTTCGTGCGCCTCGTCGTCGGGCACGGTCGTAATGACCGGTTCGGGTTCATCGGCCACCGCGGCGGTCAACTCAGCGGATGGCGCAATACCGTCGCCGAGCAGGAGAATTCTCGATCCTGCTTCGAAACGGCTCACCGCTTCATGAACATCGCTGACCGGAAACACTCCGATGCCGTCGAGTCGAAGCCGCTCGAAGGCATCCTGGAGCGCTTGGGGTACACGCTCGACGACGACTATTATCGGGGCGGCGCCCACGGCCGACGCGCAGCGCGCCTGATATTCGAGCAACGTTCGGCCGGCGAGCGGGAGCAAGGCGCGAAGGCCGCCGTGATCATTTTCCTGATAGGCGCCAATCAGCGCTCCAAGCGCCATTCCGGGCGGCTCCCCCCTTGTTATCACTTAAGTCTCTCTAATCGCTTTCTTGCGGCATCAAAGATGGTAAACTGATGTTTGCCATGAACCCATTTGCCAAGCGCGCCGAGCCGGCGCCTCCATCGCCCGAGGAACTCCAGCCTCTTGAGCTGACGAGCCTCGACGCCTTGATCCAACCGACTTTCGATCGAGATCAGTGGGAGGAAAGTCAGGCAGAAGCTCGAGGCAGCGGCGGACGCCACGTGCTCGGAAGCACGCTCGCCATTCTTGCGGCGCTGTGGATCGGCTATTGCGCTTGGTCCGCCGGCCGAGCGCTATCGGGCCAGCCGCTCACCTCCCCATTGATCGCGCAATGGGTTGCGCTCGCAGCCGGCCCCCTGGCGCTCATGGGCCTCAGCTGGCTCATGTTCGGCCGGACCCGGCGCAAGGAATCTGAACGGTTCACCCGGTCGGTCGTCGCGATGCGCCATGAGGCGCAGTCGCTCGAAGCGCTGCTCGAGGTTCTCTCGCAACGGATCGGCGACAGCCGGTCGGAGCTGACGATGATTTCGCAGCATCTGATGCAGCTCGGCGACCAGGCCACTGGCAAACTTGGTGGAATAACCCGCGAATTCGATTCAAGCACGGAGCGGCTGATGAAGTCCGGCGAGGCCCTCGACCGGGCCGCCGAATCGGCGCGCAACGATGTTGCCGTGTTGCTCGAGGACCTTCCCAAAGCCGAAGCGACGGCACACTCTCTGGCGGAAAAGATCCGCGGCGTCGGTACGGAATCGGCCGCCAAGGCGGCAAATTTCGGTCTCCAGATTGACGCTTTGTCGGATCGTACCCGGGACTCGGACCGGCTGATCTCCGAAGCAACGGACCGGCTCGCTGCTCGGCTCGCCGAGATCGAGCTCGCAGGCGCGAATGCCAGCGGCAAGGTCGAGGAGGCCGAAAGCAGTTTCTCGGGCGTCCTTGACGCGCTGCTCGACCGCACTTCCGTATCGCTCCAGGAAATTCGTTCGGGGATCGACGCCCAGGCGGCCGCCGTCAACGCCCTGGTCGACCAGGCCTCGGTGGGCCTCGCCAAAGCAGGCGCCGATTCTGCCCAAGCCCTGACAGCCAACATCGGCCGCGCCAATGAATCGCTTGCGGTCCTGTCCGGACAGGTCGCGGAGCAGGAACGCGCGTCGCAGCGGATGATCGCCGAGATCGACCGCGGCCTCGCGCTGATCGACCAGCGCTTCACGGAGCTCGCGTCGCACGGCGACGAACGCGCCAACCATTTCCTCGAGTCGCTAACACGCGCTCGAACCGAGCTCGACGCTTTGTCCGCGCAGGCTGCGAACCAGGACGGAGCCATCGGCGCGCTTGCCGAGCGGACGGGGACGCTTCGAGAGGCAATCTCCCAACTCGCCGACGATCTTCGCGAGAATATCGGCACGGCGATCGGGGAAGCCCAGGGCGGCACCGACCGGCTGGTGGACGCTGCGAACAAGGCAAAACCGGAACTCGGCTGGATGCGGGATGCGGCGATCGAGGCGAGCGATCGGATGACCGCGACGGCCGCCCACATCGCCGAACAGCAGGAGCGGTTCACGGCGCTGCTGACGAGTCTCGATGACGGCGTGGGAAGCGCTCAGGCCAAGCTCACGGAACTCACGTCGGCGATTGCCGAGGCGCAAATCGAAGCCGGGCATCTCACCCAGGAGACCGGACCGTCGCTGGTCGCGGCGCT
>JBKPKF010000063.1:0-4447 GCA_046730995.1 Pseudomonadota bacterium | reverse complement strand
CCTCGGGAATTGCGTTGAGCTTGGCCAGCAGCTCCTGCAGGTGTGCGGCGCGGCGTTGCTGCGAGGCGGGATCGACCTTCGGCAAGTGATCCACCGCTTCGACTTCGCCGCTGGAATTCTCAAAAACCGCCGATTCCTGGGCGTCCCAAGCCGCGTAGCCATCGTAGAGCGCCTTGAGGCGAGCATCCGCGCTGTTTTCGGTTGCCGGTCGAACGGGCTTGGCTTGCACCGGCAAGGACACCGCCGACGCTGAAACCAAGAGCAGGCCCGCTAGACCAAAAACTCGTCTCATCATCGCACCCTCCGCCCGAGCCTGCGTAGCAACGCTCAGGGCAATGCAGCAACATCGGGCGGCACGAAATGACGACGCGCGTCGACCGAAAACAGGCGCTCGGCGGAATAGAAGCGCAGGGGCCAGTCGCGCCGGCCCATCGGCGACAGGAGCAGCTCGTTGACTAACTCGTGCAGCGGATCGGTCAAGTCCGCTTCGCGAAGGAACAGCCGCACACCGTGGAGGAACACGCGGGTGATCGTCTCGTGATAGCCCTGGGTGTCGTCATTCACTCCGCCGACGCTCTCGTTGTAGCGCCGGATGATGCCCGGCAGCTCCCTGTCGATCGCGATATCGGGGCGCTTGGTCAGCAAATAGGTCGTCGCGGCGAGATGCGCTTCGTGAGTCCATTCCTCGCGCTTCAGAGTGCGCGCGATTAGGCCTTCGCCGATATGTTCGATCTCGGCATCGGATTTGAAAAGTCGGGGTCGGTATTCGGTCATCGATCGGGTTCCTGATGGAGCCCGATCGGAGACCGGGCTCAAGCTGCTGTGTCTTGTGTGGTTTGGGGTTGCGCTTGTCGTTGCGCTTGGTTCGGACCCGATTGTCGCACGCCCTCGTCGACGTGGGGCGCGAACTCCGCGAAATTCTTGACGAACAGGTCGACCAGTTTCGCCGCGGTCGCGTCATATTCCGAAGGATTTGCCCAGGTTCCGCGCGGATCGAGCAGCTTGCTGTCGACCCCCGGTACTTCGACCGGCACTTCGAATCCGAAGTTCGGATCCTTGCGGAACTCAGCGTTCTTCAACGACCCGTCGAGGGCGGCGTTGAGGAGCGCTCGAGTGTCCTTGATCGGCATGCGCTTACCGACGCCATATTTGCCGCCGGTCCAACCGGTGTTGACCAGCCAGCAATCGACGCTTCCCTCCGCGATGCGCTTCTTGAGCAAATTGCCGTAGACCGACGGATGGCGCGGCATGAAGGGCGCTCCGAAGCAGGTCGAGAAAGTGGCCTCGGGCTCGGTCACTCCAATCTCCGTTCCCGCGACCTTGGCCGTATAGCCTGACAGGAAGTGGTACATCGCCTGGTCCGGAGTCAGCCTTGCGATCGGTGGAAGCACTCCGAACGCGTCGGCAGTCAGCATCACCACGTTGCGCGGCACTGGTCCCATGTTCTCGCGTGAGCAATTGGCGATATATTCGATTGGATAGGCGCCGCGGCTGTTTTCGGCGAGCGTGTTGTCATTGAGGTCTAGCTCGCGGGTGACCGGGTCGATCACGACATTTTCTAGCACCGTTCCGAATTTCTTGGTGGTCGCGAAGATCTCCGGCTCCGCCTCGGGTGAGAGGCGGATCATCTTGGCGTAGCAACCGCCCTCGAAGTTGAAGACGGCGGTGTCGGACCAGCCATGCTCATCGTCGCCGATGAGGGTGCGATTGGGGTCGGCCGAAAGCGTGGTCTTGCCGGTTCCGCTGAGCCCGAAGAAAATCGCTGTGTCGCCCTTGGGCCCGATATTGGCCGAGCAATGCATCGGCATGATCCCGTTCGGCGGAAGGATGAAGTTGAGAAGGCCGAAAACGGACTTCTTCATCTCACCCGCGTACGAGGTCCCGCCGATGAGGACGAGCTTCTTTTCGAGATTGACTGCGATCACAGTCTCGGTGCGGCAGCCGTGGCGCTCAGGGTCGGCGCGGAAGCTCGGAAGATCGATCATTGTGAATTCGGGCGCGAATTCCGCGAGTTCTTCTACTTCCGGCCGGACCAGCAGAGTTCGGATGAAAAGGCTGTGCCAGGCAAGCTCGTTGATCACCCGGACTCGAACGCGGTTTTCCGCCTGCGAACCGCCGTAGAGGTCAGCCGCATAAAGTACGTCCTTGTCGGCCAGCGCGAGAAGGAAGTCGTCATAAAGCCGATCGAACGCTTCGGGATCCATCGGCTGGTTGGTCTTGCCCCACCAGACGGTACTCTCGCTCGCCGAGTTCCGGACGATGAACCGGTCCTGTGCGGCACGTCCGGTGTGCTTGCCGGTACGAACGACGAGGGGGCCGTCCTTCGCGAGCAGGCCTTCCCCGCGGCGAACGGCATGTTCGACCAGCGGCGCGGTGGTCAGATTCCAGAAGATCTCGGCGCGTGTGGCGATGCCCTGAGCGTCAAGCCCGCGCTGCGGGACCCGGTCCGTCACTGAGAAAATCCCTTTCCTTACAAGCGGAAAACGGCGGCGGCCGGTGTTGGCCTGCCGCCGCATACGTATGCGTTCATGCGGCGCCTATAGGCACGAAAAGGTTGCGAGGTCAAAACGCTCCAGCCGCTCTTCGGCACCGAGCGCCCGCCGAAAAGTCACTGTAACCGATTACATTGCGAACGCTTGTTTCATGGGTCGCCGCTGGGCTAGTCCCGGCCCGCTAGCGGCGGAGATAATCGAGAACAGCGATGAGCCAGGTAATCGCGCTGGTCGATGACGACCGCAACATCCTCACATCGGTATCGATCGCCCTCCAGGCGGAAGGCTTCGTTACCCGTGTCTACACCGACCCGACGGTCGCCCTGAAAGCCATTGGCGAGAACGCCCCCGACCTCGCCGTACTCGACATCAAGATGCCGCAGATGGACGGGATGGAGCTTTTGCGCCGGGTGCGCGAAAGCAGCGCAATGCCCGTGATCTTTCTAACCTCGAAAGACGACGAGCTGGATGAAGCGCTCGGCCTGGCGATGGGCGCGGACGATTATATCGCCAAGCCCTTCTCCCAGCGACTGCTGATCGCGCGCATCCGGGCGATCCTTCGCCGCCAGGAGCTGGCACGCGGCGAAGCGAGCGCGGAACATGCCCAACCCGATCAACCCATGTTGGAGCGAGGCCGCCTGACAATGGACCCTGCCCGCCACAAGGTGCGGTGGGATGGAAAGGATGTGACGCTGACCGTCACCGAATTCTTGATCCTGGAGGCGCTCGCCCAGCGTCCGGGGGTGGTGAAGAGCCGAAACCAACTACTCGACATCGCTTATCATGACGACGTTTATGTCGACGACCGAACGATCGACAGCCATATCAAGCGGATCCGCCGAAAATTCCGGTCGGTGGATCCTGAGTTCGATGCAATTGAGACCCTGTATGGCGTCGGATATCGATTCGACGACTAGTGACGGCGACGATCCGGACCTGGCCCTGAAGTGGTCGGGACGCTGGTCGCTCGGTCACCGGATCCTCGCCGTGAACGTGCTGACGGTCGCGCTGCTCGCGCTCAGCGTGCTCTATCTCGACCAGTACCGGAACCGGCTGAGCAAGGAGCGGAGCCGGCAGACCCGCGTCGAAGCAATGACCACAGCGCAGGCCCTCTCGCTCCTTCCGGAACGCGAATGGGCGCCGCTGCTGGCGGCGACCACCCGCGCGAGCGACAGCCGGATGAGGGTCTATGCCCCGGACGGGCAGCTGGTCGTGGACAGCTGGAAAATCACCGGACTCACATATGAGCTTAAGGACCCCAATACCCAGAAGTGGACCAAAGACGTCGCTCGCGCGCTCGACCGGGGCTTCAACGCGCTGGTGGGCGCCCGCCCCCTCGACGATTATGTCGAACCAGCGGTCGACCGGGTCCAGGCTTGGCCGGAAGCGGCCGAATCCCGCCGAAGCGGGCATGCCGAATCGCGGGTCCGGAACGCCCCTGATCTGACCCCTGTCATTTCTGCAGCGACGCCGTTCAAAGGGGGCGTATTGCTGGTCACGGATAACGACCGCGCCTTTACCCGGACCATCCGCAGCCAGCGCGCGGCCCTGGCCGCGATCATGACGGCGGTGATCCTGATTTCCGCCCTGCTCTCGGTCTTCCTCGCCCGCACGATCGTCAGGCCGCTTCGCCGCCTGGCGCTTGCCGCACATCGGGTCCGCCTCGGCCGGGCGCGCGAGGTGAATGTCCCGCGCCTACCCTCGCGCACGGATGAGATCGGCCTCCTCGCCCGCTCGGTCTCCGACATGAGCCAGTCGCTCCGGCAGCGGATCGACAACATCGAGGCATTCGCGGCCGATGTCACTCACGAGCTGAAGAATCCGCTCGCTTCGCTGCGATCGGCAATGGACGGACTGGACCGGGTCGACGACCCGAAGCTCAAGCAGAAACTCATCGCGGTTGCGCGCGAGGATGTCGTCCGGCTCGACCGGCTGATCAACGACATTGGCGAGGC
>JBKPKF010000062.1:0-4375 GCA_046730995.1 Pseudomonadota bacterium | reverse complement strand
GGGTTCCACGGCTTCCATGTGATCATCGGCACGATCTTCCTCACCGTCTGCCTGCTGCGCGCGTTCCGCGGCGACTTCACGCCCAAGCAGCATTTCGGGTTCGAGGCTGCGGCCTGGTACTGGCATTTCGTCGACGTCGTTTGGCTGTTCCTGTTCACCTCCATCTACGTCTGGGGCGGCTGGGGCGCGCCGCACACGCCCTGACGATGAGCGGGGATTCCCCGCTGACGGCGGCGATTGCCGGGAAATGCCCAAAGTGCGGGGCAAAAGGCCTGTTCGCGGGCCCGGTTCGGTTCGCGGACCGGTGCAGCGCCTGCGAACTGGATTTTTCGAGCTTCAACGTCGGGGATGGGCCGGCCGCCTTCCTGATCCTGATCGTCGGGGCGATCGTCGTCGCGGCGGCGCTCGTCCTGGACTCGGCGGCCGAACCGCCCTGGTGGGTGCACCTGGTTTGGCTGCCGGTCGCTGCAGCGCTGACGATCGGCGGACTTCGGATCGCCAAGGCGTGGCTGCTCTTTCAGGAATATAAGCATCGCGCGCGCGAAGGACGCATGGCCGAATGATCCGCCGTTTGCCGGTAATTCCGACGATCATCGTCGTTGCGGCTATCGCGGTGCTGATTGGCCTCGGCGTGTGGCAGCTGAAGCGCGCGGTATGGAAAGAACAGCTGCTCGCAAGATTTACGGCGGCCGAGAAATTGCCTCCGGTCACCTGGCCGACGGCGCCGATCAAAAGCGACCAATTGCCGCTTTTCCGCCATGCCACCGGACTTTGCCTCCGCCCCATCGGCAAATCCGCGATCGCAGGTGAGAACCGGGCGGGCGAACCGGGCTATGTCCAGATCATCGATTGCGCGACCGGTGCCGAGGGGCCGGGGATGAGCGTCGAGGTCGGCTGGTCGAAGAATCCCAATGCGCGGATCGCCTGGCCCGGCGGATTGGTGAGCGGGATCATCGTTCCGGACAAGCGGACCCAAATGCGGCTGGTGGCCGCGACGTCTCCGCCCGGCCTTGAGCCTAGCCGTCCGCCGAGCGTTGAATCGGTCAGCCCGATCAGTCCGTCAGGTCACCGGATGTACGCCGCGACCTGGTTCGCATTGGCTCTCGCGGCGCTCATCATCTACTCTATTGCGATCGTGAAGCGCGGGAGATCCGGGAAGACATGAGCGGAGAGCTGAATCGGCTTTCGAATGGACTGACCGTGGCGGTCGATCCGATGCCGGGCGCCGAATCGGTCGCGATCGGCCTTTACGCGCAGGTGGGCTCGCGCTCGGAGCCTGAGCACCTTTCAGGGCTCGCACATGTCGTCGAGCATATGGTGTTCAAGGGCGCGGGCAGCCGCGACACGCGCGCTCTGGCCGAAGCGATCGAGGACGTAGGCGGAGCGATCAACGCCTGGACCGCGCGCGACCAGACGGTATTTTACGGCCGGACCTTGGCCAAGGACGCGGAACTGCTCTGCGAAATCCTGACCGATATGGTACGTTCGCCCCATCTCGCTGAAGACCACCTCGAGCGCGAAAAGGTCGTGATCCTGTCGGAGCTCGGCGAAGTCGTCGATTCGCCCGACGACCTCGTCCACGAACATGTGTTCCAGGCGGCGTTCGAAGGTCAGCCGCTCGGCCGTTCGATTCTCGGCCGGGCCGAGACCTTGAAAGCGATTAGGCGCGATGATTGCCTGTCATGGATCGAAGGGGAGCTGGTCCCTTCGCGGCTGATCCTGTCCGCCAGCGGGAAAGTCGAGCCGGACCGCATCTTGAAATGCGCGGAACGGCTTCTCGGCGATCTGGAAGATTGGCCTGGAGTGCCGATCGGCCGCGCCGAATTCACCGGTGGAGTTCGTAACGACCGCCGTGAGTTCGAGCAGGCCCACTGGTGCCTGGCGCTTCCCGGACTGGCAGCCGACGATCCGCGGCTCCCTGCACTGTCGATCTTCGTGCAGGCGCTCGGCGGCGGAATGTCGTCGCGGCTTTTCCAGGAGCTGCGCGAAGAGCGAGGCCTGGCCTATTCGGTGAGCGCCTGGAGCCAGGCCTTTGCCGACACCGGCCTCGTAGCGATGAGCTGCGCCGCCGACCGCAGCCGGGCAGTCGACTCGATGCACCTCGCGCGAGCCGTGCTCGCCGAGGCGGCGGAGACGCTCGGCGAAGCCGAAGTCGTTCGAGCGCGCGCCCAGCTCGAAGCCGGATTGCTGATGGCGATGGAAACGCCGCAGGCTCGAACGGACCATATGGCGCGATCGATCGAGGTGTTCGGAAGGATCCTCGGCACGGACGAGATCCTCGAACAGCTGAGGGCGGTCGATGCCGCGGGGGCGATGGCGGCCGGCGCGGCGACGATGGCCGACGGGCGCGCCGCGATCGCATCGGTCGGTACACAGCTGGCGCTCGCTGCCTAGTTTCGGGTGTGACCGATTTTACAACGCTAGTCGCGGAACCTTGGCCGGATTGGGGCCTGCTCGATTGCGGAAACGGCCAGAAGCTCGAACGCTACGGGCCCATCACCGTCGTCCGTCCCGAGCCGCAGGCGATGTGGGCGCCGGCGCGCGATGACTGGGATCCCGACGCGACGTTCGTTCCGGGCTCGGATGAGGAAGGCGGAGGGCGCTGGGTCCAGCATCGATCCGTGTCGAAGCAATGGGAATTGTCGCGTGGGGCCGTGCGGTTCCATGCCTCGCTGACGCCGTTCCGCCATTTGGGCTTCTTTCCCGATATGGCTCCGCAGTGGGACTGGATGCGGGAGCGATCGGCGGACGCCGATGTGCTCAACCTGTTCGGCTACACTGGGGTCGGGACATTGCTGATGAGCGATTGCGGCGCCCGCCTGGTTCATGTCGATGCATCGAAGAAGTCGGTCGAGCAGGGCAAGTCGAACGCGGCGCTGTCCGGTATGGCCGATCGCCCGATCCGCTGGATCGTCGATGACGCGACCAAGTTCACAGCGCGCGAGGTGCGGCGCGGCCGCCGCTACGACGGGATCCTGCTCGACCCGCCCAAGTTCGGCCGCGGACCGGAAGGGGAGGTGTGGCGGCTGGAGGAAAATCTTGCGCCGCTTTTGGCCGATTGCCGCCGCCTGCTCGACGCGGACAGCCGCTTCCTGGTCCTCACGGTCTATGCAGTGCGCATGTCCGCGCTGGCGATTGGTGAGCTCGTGAAGCAGACGTTCGGCGACCTCGGCGGGACCGTCGAAATGGGGGAGATGGCCGTGCGGGAGGAAGCGCGCGGCCTCCTGCTGCCGACCGCAATCTTCGCGCGCTGGTCAAAAGACTAAGTCCTGGCGGCGCGGATCGCGGCGCCGGTCACGAACGGAGCTCCGGCGGTTAGCAGCAGCGACACCGCCGCTTCGAGCAGGATGGCGTTTGAAGCGCCGAAGATGAGCAGCGGTATGGCGAGCGGAAGAAGGAGAATTCCGGCAAGCGAGCCCGCGCGGGGCAGGCCGGCGGTAAGCGCCGCCACGGCGACCGCGAGAGCCGCGAGACCTGGGGTGCCGATGGCGAGGGCGAGTAACACGCGCGCCAAGGACGCGCCGTCCATCGCCAGCAGCGCGGACGCCGGTATGGCGGCGACGAGCAGCAGCGGCGCAAAGCTGACCCAGTGCGCGGCGATCTTGGCTAACGCGACGCTTTCTTCGGCAAGCCCGCAGAGCGCGAGCTGGTCGAGCACGCCGTCCGCGCGGTCGGGCTCGACCAGGCGCTCGATCGGCAAGAGCGCGGCCGTCAGGGCGGCGATCCACAAAGCGCCGGGACCAATGTGCGACAACAGCCGGGCATCGGGTCCGATCGCGAACGGTACGAGCGTCGCGACGAGGAGGAAAAAGGCGATCGGAAGCCAGGCAGCGCCGGTGAAGCCGCGCCTCAGGTCGCGCGCAATGAGGGCGCCGATCACTTTGTTTCCCCTTGGCCGAGCTCCAATTTGCGCCACTCGCCAGGAAGCGGCTGGTGCGAGGCCGCGACGATCGCTCCGCCGTTAAGGCGGTGCCGGTCGATCAGACCGGCAAGCCGCTCCGCTCCGTCGCGGTCGAGCCCATTCAATGGCTCGTCGAGCAGCCACAGAGGCGCCTGCGAGGCCACGACGCGCGCCAGCGTCGCCCGCTTGGCCTGACCCGAGGACAACAGCCGGACCGGGACCTCGGCGAGGTGCGCAATGCCGAGCGCTTGCATGGGCTCATCGACCGGCGCCGTCCAGAAGCTGAGCGCACGCCTGAGCGACAGCTCGCGATCCAGCGCGACTTGCTCATCGGCGAGCGCCGAGGCCGAACGATCGACGCGCCCGCGCTCGGCGTGAAGCAGCCCGGCCGCAAGGCGGATCAGGCTCGATTTCCCGCTGCCGTTGGGACCGGCGACGTGCAATCGCTCGCCGGGCTCGAGCTCAAGATCGAGC
>JBKPKF010000061.1:0-2979 GCA_046730995.1 Pseudomonadota bacterium | reverse complement strand
CTGGCAAGGTCACCGGCGCGCCAACCGAGCCCGAGGCGAAACCCAAGTTGGTTCGGGAGACGATTCCCAAACCCATGGCGCAAGGCGGCCTCGGATACGTCGTCGAAGGTCCGCGGCCGGGCACACGTGACGCTCTGATCTGGCGCATGCTGCTTTATGTCCTGACCCACCAATATTCCGGCCGGCTCGGCAATTCCGCGATCCGCGACAAAGGGATTGTCTATTATATCGGCAGCCTGGTTCGGACCGACGGCAGGCGCACTTGGGCCACCATTTCGACCGGCGTGGATCCCGACAAGGCGGACGCCATGGAAGCGGAGCTTCGGGCGGCGCTGATGCGGTTAGTGAACGAGCCGCCCAACGCCGCTGAAGTCGCCGCTGCGCGAAACAATCTCCTCGGCCGCGACCTGACCGCGGCCCAAAGTAATGAGGAACTGGCGGCGAAGCTCACCCGCGAATTCGTTGAGAGCGGCGGTCTTAGAACCCACGAGCAGCTGCGCGCTCTGCTCGAAACGAGTCCGCCTCAGGATTTGGCCGCGGCTGCGCCTTCGTTCATTCGCGGCACGACCGTTCGCGTCGATGTCGGCCCGGCGGAGTAAAGTCATTCGGGCAATGATGAGGCCGAGGCTGCTGCCGCCGGCCAGCTCCTCGCCATCAGGTACAGGCACAGGCTAGCAAGAAGCGGCGAAACCATGCCGAGGGTGAAAAAGGCGCTCGGCGGGATCACAAGCCAATAGGCGCCCATCAGACCGGCGAGCAGGCTGCCGAGGAATTTGGCGATGTACCAGCCGCCCATCGCCGTCGCGGCGAACGCGGCAGGCGAGAGAGTCTCGACGAGCGTGAGGCCGACCGGAATGACGAAGAGTTCACCCAGCGTCAGAAGGACGAAATAGCCGACCGTCCACCAATAGCTGACCCGAACCCCGTCCGGACCGCTGTCAATCGCAGCGAAGACCATCAGCGCCATCGCAAGGCCGGCGAGAATGCACCCGGCGCTCATCCGGCGGAGCAGGTGGGGGACATTCTCCTGCCCGCGGCGCGAGCGCCAGATGCGAATCAGGATCGGCGTCAGGATGATGATCAGCAGCGGATTGATCGATTGGAACCATGTCGCCGGAATGAGCGTGCCCGAGCCGAAAATGGCCGTGGATCGATCCGTGCGATCCGCGACCCAGAGCGCGATCACGTTTCCGCTCTGCTCATAGCCGACGCGGAACAGCACGACCATCGCGACGAGCAGGAACAGCGCACGCACTTTCGATCGATCGATCGGAGTTCCGCCGATCGACCTGCTCTCGTCCCGGGCCCGCAAATTCGGTTCCGGCGGAAGCAGCTTGAGGGAGCTCAGATAGACGATGAGCCCGATCCCCATGCCGACGCCCGCGACTGCGAAACCCCAGTGCCAGCCGTACAGCTCACCCAAGGTCCCGCAGACGAGCGGAGCCAAGAACCCTCCGAGATTGATGCCCATGTAATAAGCGCTGTAGGCGTAGGACTTGCGAGGGTCGTCGTCGGCGTAAAGGCTTCCGACCTGGGTCGCCAGCGGCGGCATGAAGAGGCCATTGCCAAGCGCGACCAGTGTGAGTGCGGGAAACAACAATGGCTCGAAGGCCATCGAAAAATGGCCGAACATCATCATTGTGCCGCCGATGATCACGGCCTTTGTCCGGCCGAGCCAACGATCGGTGATGAGGCCGCCAAAGAAGGGGCTGAAAAAAGCGGCCGCGCCGTAGGCGCCGTAGATCAGCGACGATTTGGCCTGAGAGAAACCCAGATGCTTCGTCATGTAATAGACGAGCAGCGCCTGCAGGCCGAAAAATGAGAATTCCGCCCACATCTGCGTAGTGAAAAGGACGGTGAGTCCCGGTGGGTGGCCGAACAAGGTCCGGCGCGGCTTCTCCTTTGTCCCGCGGTGGGCGGCTTGGTTCACGTGGGATCAGTAGTTTAGAGACGCGGTAAGCAGGCCCATATCGAGGCAGAACCACGCGAGGAACGCTGCCGACAGCGCGATGAGGACGGCCCAGATGGTCCGGATCTTATGCTTGCCCGGCGACCTGAACACCGTCCAGGCGTTCCAGATCGCGGCCAGCGCGCAAACGATCGCTGCGATCAGGATCAGCTGCAGCAGGCGCATCCAGATATCGAGGCCGTCGTCGAGGGCGGTCAGATCCTTGTTGATGAGCGTGAAAAGGATCAGCCAGCCGACGGCGAGGATGATGAACAGCCAGCCCGCTGCTCGAGCAGCGCGATGAAGCTGCAGGGGCCGCCCGCTGAGCTCGGACACATGTTTGAAGCGCCTGCGGACCAGCGCCGAAGTCGGCCAGCCGATCGCCGCGATTAGCATGATGAGCATCGCCAGCCCAGCCGCGGGAAGAAGCCAGCCCGCATTCAGCGATGCCGGTGCCGGCAGAAACTCGATGATCGCGGCGTAGGGTGTGATGGAGAACATCTTTACGTGGCCGCTGCCGTCGACGACCGCTTCCAGCTTGTCGGTGCCGTTGACCTCCTGCCACGTCCAGGGCGCGACCTCACGCCACTTGCGAGCCGCACCCGATGGATCGGTGACGGTGGAGGCTTCGAGAATCCCGTCCTTGTCGACGCTGACCGAAGTCTGGCCCAGGATCTCCGCGACACGGAGCCAGTTGAAAGAGCCGGCGCGGCTGCTGACGTAGTGGCCCGAAATGGCCTGTCCGTGGGCCTTGGCGGTGCTGAGCGTCGGCAGGTTCTGATCCGGCGCAGGGAAATAGCGGTCCGTGAAATCCTCGAACAATTGTTCGCGCAACGCGTGCCCCGCGGCGCCCTTCCCAATGCTGTTCATCGAAATGTAGAGCCCGACATTCTTGTCGAGGAACAGGTGAAGATCGGAGTGGAAGAAGATCGTGTCGCCGCCATGGCCCACGATGTTCAGCCCGTTCCGGTCCTCGTGATAGAAGCCAAGCGCCATCGGCGGCAGCGACTTGTAGAAATGGTTCGCCGGCG
>JBKPKF010000060.1:0-4448 GCA_046730995.1 Pseudomonadota bacterium | reverse complement strand
GAACCAACTTGGGTTTCGCCTCGGGCTCGGTTGGCGCGCCGGTGACCTTGCCAGGGGCCACTCGACCGAATTGCCTTTCGAGCATCGCGAACGCCTCATCCGCTTCTACTTTTCCGCTCACGACCACGGCCGCCGGCATTGGGGTTTTGTCGGCATGCGCGTCGATCTGAGCGGCGATCACCTGCTGCAGTCGGGTCGCGGGGTCTTCGCTCGGCGCGTCCGGCGGTCGTGAACGTCCCCGGGCGGCAACGGCGGTGTCGCTGACGAGCGCACCGAAATTTTCTGCGGGCCCAGTCCGAATGATCGCATCGAGTCCCGGAAGCTCGTCGGGAAGAGCGCCGCCTTCGACCGGCGCGGAAACGAGCACTTCGACGGTCACCGTGTCCGATAGCGCACTCGGCTGCACAATGGCGGCTAATCCGCCTGAGAGATGCCTGAGCTGCGGCTGTCCGGCAGGGGCTGCGGCCGGCGGGGTTCCCAGTCGATCGGTAGCTGGTCGCGGATCGCCCGCGGCGGCATTCGTTGCGGCCGGCTCGCCGGGTTTCATCCAACCCACGGTCATTTTCGCCGGAATCAGGTACGCTTGCGCGACTCGCCGTACATCGGCGGCGCTTACGGCGGCGATGAGGCTGGGCATTCCGAACAGCTCTTCGAGCGCGCCAACTCCTTCGAAAAAGGCGAGCTGATGAGCAGCGTCTTCGGTGGTCTGCACGTCCTCGGCGATCGCTCGGACCACCGCAGCCTTGGCCTGAGCCAGGCGGGGCCCAGCCGTTGGCCGATCGCGCAAGGCGGCGATTCGGTTCAAGATCTGGCCTTCCAGTGCGGCGGGATCGGCCTTGGCCGCGATCGATCCGCTGATCGTGAACAGGAAACGGTCGTGGGTCGGGGGAAGCCAGGTGGCGATATCGTCGGTCACTCCGAACAAAAGCGATCCCCCGATCGCTTTGGTCCCCGCCCAATCGTCCTGGCGGAGGTTGAGTCCTGACCCGCCCGAAAGGAGTTGCTGGAGAACAAGGAACGGCGGAAAGTCGGGGCTCGATGCCGGCGCCGCCGGGAAGGCGAGCTGGAAATACTGACGCTCGACCGGACCGCTGAGGACCGTTCGTCGCTCACCCAGCTGCGGGGGCTCGGCGGTAGAATTCGGTCTCGCGACCACCCGCGCGGGCACGTTCGAAAATTCCTTCGAGACGAGTGCGAAAGCCCGCTGCGGCGCAAAGTCACCCACGATCGCAAGCGCGGCATTCCCGGGTGCGTAGTGGCTCGCATAATAAGCGCGAGCGTCCTCGGCCGTCAGTCGCTCAACGTCGCTGACGTAACCTGCCATCGGGCTGCCGTATGGATGTGCCTGCAGGGCGGTCCTCGTTACGGCCTCTTGAAGCACCGAGGCCGGATCGTTCTCGTAACTGTGCAGCTCGGTGATCACCGCGCCTTTCTCGGCTTCGATCGATGCCGGATCGATCACGACTCCGGCCATCCGGTCGGCCTCGATCCGAAGCAGCAGGTCGAGGTCTTCCTTCGGCATAGTCGCGAAATAGGTGGTCTGGTCCATGGCGGTGTAGCCGTGCCATTCGCCGCCGGAATCGTAGATCATTTCGGTCGCCCGAGCGGCGGGGAAATGCTCGCTGCCGCGAAAGGCGAGATGTTCGAGGAAATGCGCGAGCCCGGTCTTGCCGGTGACCTCGGCCGCCGATCCGCTCTTGTAGAGCATCTGAACGCTGACCAGGGGAAAGCTGTGATCCTCGAGCATGATCACGGTGAGTCCGTTCGGCAAATGGCTCACCGAAGCCCGTCTCAAGTCCAGCTCCGCCGATGCGGGCGCGGCAATCGCCAGCACCGCCGCAGCAACAAGGGCGCGCGCCACTCTCATTTCGGCAGTGCTATGATGTCCTCTCCGCGCGCGCTAGTCTGATGCGATGGGGCCGGGGCACGTCCTTCATCGATTCACGCGCGGGAGACCGCCCGTGGCGAGCCGTGGCGAGGGCATTTTCCTCATCGACTCGGAGGGGCGGCGCTACCTCGACGCCTGCGGGGGCGCAGCCGTATCATGCCTCGGACACGGCCATCCCGGAATTGCTTCCGCAATCGCAGAGCAAAGCGCGCGCCTCGAATTCGTCCACACGGGCTTTTTCACCAGCGACGCGGCCGAAGAGTTGGCCTCGCTGATCGTCGACATGTCGCCAGCCAGTCTTGAACGCGTCTGGTACACGAGCAGCGGGTCCGAGGCGGTGGAGGCGGCGCTCAAGCTCGCCCGCCAATATCACCTTGAGCGCGGCGATACTGGGCGAACTCGCGTCATCGCCCGGCGGCTCAGCTATCATGGCAACACCCTGGGCGCCCTTGCTGCGGGCGGAAGCCTATGGCGGCGCGCTCCCTACGCGCCGCTGCTGATAGACGTATCATTGGTCGATCCCTGCTTCGAATATCGCTTCGCGGAACCGGGGGAGAGCGCGCAAGCCTATGGCACCCGTGCCGCCGATGCGTTGGAGCAGGAGCTCACCCGCCTTGGTCCCGAAACGGTCATGGCGTTCATCGCGGAAACGGTCGTCGGCGCCACGACCGGAGCGGTACCGCCCGTGCCGGGATATTTGCAACGCGTTCGCGAGATCTGCGACCGCCACGGCGTCCTCTTGATCTTCGACGAGGTAATGTGCGGCTCCGGCAGGACGGGAACCTTCCTGTCCTGCGAGCAGGACGGCGTGGTTCCCGATATCGTTACCCTGGGGAAGGGGCTTGGCGGCGGCTATCAGCCGATCGGCGCCGTCCTGTGCACGCACGGGGTCTATGACGCGATCGCCAGCGGCTCGGGGTCGCTGATGCATGGGCAAACCTATAACGCGCATCCAGTGGGCTGTGCGGCGGCGCTGGCGGTGCAGAAGATCATTCGCGACGAGGAATTACACGGTCAGGTGTCGGTTGCAGGCGAACGTCTGCGTTTGCTGCTGACTGAACGGTTCGGCCAACATGTGAACGTTGGCGACATTAGGGGTAGGGGTTTGCTTCAGGCTATCGAACTGGTCGCGGACCGCGAAAGCAAGGCGCCGTTCGATCCTGGGTTGCGGCTTCACGAACGCGCCAAGTCCGAAGCGTTTGCGCGGGGCCTGTTGATCTATCCGGGTGGCGGCACGGCCGATGGCCGCGCCGGCGATCACATCCTGCTGGCGCCTCCCTATAATGTGACCGACGAGGAGCTCGACATGATCGTCGACCTCCTCGCTGACACGATCGCCGCGGTGCTCCCGGCATGAGCCGCGATCCTCGCTACGACATTCTGTTCGAGCCGGTCCGCATCGGGCCGCTGACCGCTCGCAACCGCTTTTACCAGGTGCCGCATTGCACCGGCATCGGCTGGACCCAGCCCGAGACTCTCGCCCGGTTGCGCGGGATTAAGGCTGAGGGCGGGTGGGCGGTGGTCGCGACGGAGGAAACCGAGATTCATCCAAGCGCCGACTGCGAGCCGTTCCACGAAGGCCGCCTGTGGGACGACCGCGACATTCCGGCGATGGCCTTGATGGCGGACGCCGTTCACGAACATGGCGCGCTCGCCGCCATCGAGATCATGCACCACGGCGGATCCGTTGCGAACTGGGGCACGCGGCTCGCCCCGATGGCACCATCGCACCGTCCGATTATCTACAATTATCCGGTTCAGGCGCGCGCGATGGACAAGGCGGACATCCGCGACCTGCGCCAATGGCATCGCGATGCCGCGATCCGTTCGAAGAAAGCGGGCTTCGACATCGTCTATGTCTATGCGACGCACGATCTATCGATCGCGCAGCAGTTCCTCCAGCGGCGCAAGAACGACCGCACCGACGAATATGGCGGCAGCCTCGAGAACCGCGCGCGCCTGCTGCGCGAGCTGATCGAGGACACGAAGGACGCTGTCGGCGACACATGCGCGGTGGCCGTCCGCTTTTCCGCCGACGAGCTCATCGGCGAGGCTGGCTTGTGCCATGACGGCGAAGCGCGCGACGTCATCGAAATGCTAGCCGAGTTGCCGGATCTGTGGGACGTCAACATTTCGAACTGGCCCAACGACAGCCAGACGTCGCGCTTCGCCAAGGAGGGTTTCCAGGAGGAATATACGAGCTTCGTCAAACAGGTGACGAGCAAGCCGGTGGTCGGCGTCGGCCGTTTCACCTCGCCCGACACGATGGTCTCGCAGATCAAGCGCGGGATTATGGATTTCATTGGCGCGGCGCGTCCCTCGATCGCCGATCCATTTCTTCCGAAGAAGATCGAAGAGGGGCGGATCGACGAGATCCGCGAATGCATCGGCTGCAACATGTGCGTGTCGAGCGATTACACCTCGACCAACCTGCGCTGCACGCAGAACCCGACGATGGGCGAGGAGTGGCGCCGAGGATGGCACCCGGAAATCATCCCACCGAAGAAGTCGGACGGCTCCGTGCTCGTGGTTGGAGCCGGTCCAGCGGGTCTCGAGGCGG
>JBKPKF010000059.1:0-6254 GCA_046730995.1 Pseudomonadota bacterium | reverse complement strand
CGTCACCGGGATTCCGGCCGACAGGAAGTTCATCGAAATCCCGCCGCCCATCGTGCCGGCGCCGATCACCCCGACCTTACGGATGTCACGCGGCTGGGTGTCTTCGGGAAGTCCTTCGATCTTGTTCGCCTTGCGCTCGGCGAAGAAGAAGTATTGCTGCGCTTTCGACTGCTGGCCGGTCATCAGCTCCATAAAGAGTTTGCGCTCTTCGATGACCCCCTCGCTATAGGGCTTTTGGCAGGCGAACTTCACCGCCTCGACATTTTTCAACGGGGCGTCGAATCCGCGAAACTTGCGCGCATTGTCCTTCAGGAACTCCTCGAAAACCGAAGGGTCACACTCGCTGATTTTGTACTGGCGCTCGCTGCTCTTCGGCAGCGGCCGGACGTCGCGCACTTCCTCGGCATAGCCGACGGCGTGCGGGATCAAATCGTCCTCGATCAGCCGGTCGATCAGCCCGCATTCGAACCCCTCCCTCGCGCCGATCGGATTGCCCGTCGCGCACATTTCGAGCGCCTTTCGCACCCCCGCGACGCGCGGCAGCCGCTGAGTCCCGCCAGCCCCGGGAAGCAAGCCCAGCTTCACCTCCGGAGTCCCAAGCTTCGCCGAGGGCAACGCGACCCGGTAATGGCAGCCCAATGCCACCTCGAGCCCGCCCCCGAGCGCCGTTCCATGGATCGCCGCGACAACCGGCTTCGAACAATTCTCGATCCTGTCCACGACCGCGGGGAGCCAGGGTTGCTGGGGCGGCTTGCCAAACTCAGTGATGTCGGCCCCGGCAAAGAAGGTCTGGCCCTCGCACGCGATGACGAGTGCGTTGATGCTGCCGTCGGCTTCGGCCTCCTCGATCGCTGTCACGAGGCCCTGCCGAACGGCCGTCGAGAGCGCGTTGACCGGCGGGTTGTTCGAAAGCACGATCAACACGTCGCCATGCTTGCGGGTCGAGATCGGGCTGGTGGTCGGCTTGTCGAGGACGTCGGTCATCTCGGTAACCCCATTTTCGCGTTTGCAGGTGCGCTAAGCTCGCGCATTGCGCGAAACAAGATGGCTGTGCCACTTTCCTGACATGGCGGTAAGTAACGAGGAGGGGACGCACGTCGACCTGATCATCGTCGGCGCCGGAATTTCCGGCATCGACGCGGCCTACCGCCTGAAGACCCGTTGCCCGGACAAAAGCTGGCTCATCCTCGAGGCGCGCGAGTGGATCGGCGGAACCTGGGACCTGTTCCGCTTTCCGGGCGTGCGCTCCGATTCCGACATGTTCACGCTCGGCTTCCCGTTCCGGCCGTGGCGAAGCGACCTTTCGATCGTCGATGGACCTTCGATCCGCCGATATGTCGAGAATGCGGCGCGGGAGTATGGGATCTTCGACAAGATTCATTTCGGCCACAAAGCCGTCCGCGCCCGCTGGTCATCGAGCGATAGCCGGTGGACCGTAGAGACGGAGCAGGCGGGCGACACCCGCACTTTCACTTGCCAGTTTCTCTACTTCGCCAGCGGCTATTACGATTATTCCGCCGGGCATCGGCCAAGCTGGAATGGCGAGGCCGATTTCCGGGGCCAGATCGTCCACCCGCAATTCTGGCCTGAAGATCTCGACCATGCGGGGAAGAGCATAGCGGTGATCGGGAGCGGCGCGACCGCGGTGACGATGATTCCCGCCCTCGCGGAAACAGCCGCGCACGTAACGATGGTCCAGCGCACGCCGAGCTACATCGTCGCGCGCCCGGCGAGGGACCTCATCGCTCGCTGGCTGCAGCGCTGCCTGCCCGCGCGAGTCGCCGACCCTCTCGTGCGATGGAAGAATGTGCTGCTGACGATCTATTTCTACGGCCGGGCGCGGCGAAAACCCGAGCGCGTGAGCCAGTGGATCCGCGAACAGGCGCGCGGGCAACTGCCCGAAGACTATCCTGTCGAGCGAGACTTTAGCCCGCCTTACAGCCCGTGGGATCAGCGCCTTTGCCTCATTCCCGACGGCGACCTGTTCGCCGCGATGCGTTCCGGCAAGGCGTCCATTACGACGGGCGCGATCGAGCGATTCACGCCAAGCGGGCTCCGCATGGCGTCCGGCGAAACGATCGATTGCGACGTCATCGTCACGGCGACCGGACTCAACATGAAATTGCTCGGTGGGATTGAGCTTGCGGTCGACGGCGAACCGGTGAGGACCTCAGACCTGCTGATCTACAAAGGGATGATGCTGAGCGGGGTGCCGAACCTGTTCATTGCATTCGGCTACACCAACGCGTCCTGGACCCTCCGCAGCGACCTAACGGCGCGTTCCGTCTGCCGGCTGCTCAACGGGATGAGGCGCGATGGGCATGACGTTTGCACGCCGCGAGCGGAGTCAGGTGTCGATCGGCGTCCCCTGATGGAGCTTATGTCAGGCTACGTGAAACGCGCCGAAGCCACGCTTCCGAAACAGGGGCACAAGCACCCATGGCGCGTGCCGCAAAACTATATCCGCGATTCCGTGGCGATGACATTCCGCCGGATTGACGAGGCGCTGGAATTTCGACGGACCGCAAGCTGACCGCGCGGGAGGTGATCAGGCCTGGCCAAGGTCGCGCAGCAGGTCCGTGAACCACGGCACCGAAGTGTCGAAGGCCTTGCCGCCGGCGATCCGGTCGAACTCGATCACGCGCAGCTCGTCGCCGCGCTCCTCGTCCTCGCCGACCACGCCGGACTCACCCCGAAGCGCCGCGTCCACCGCGTAAGTCGTACAGGCGCGGATCAGCGCGAGATCAGCCTCGTTCGCGGGAGCGGAGCGCGCGAAGTAGCCGCTTTTCTGCACCAGCACCTTCTCCGCCCCCAGCTCGACGGCGAACCGCTTGGCGAACCATTCTCCCGGATTGACCTTGTCGAGCTGGACATGGCCGAACGGGTCGCGCGGCACTTCCTCGCCCGCCGCCTCCATCGCGGCGACGATCTCTTGCGCGCCGGCGCCTTCGGAAATGAACAGGTTGACGCTGCTGTGCTTTTCCATGCCTTCTCGCAGCCGCCTGGCCTCCTCGGCGATGTTGATCGGCCGTTCCGGCACATAGACACCATGGACGTCCCATTCGGCGGCTGAGTTCTCCAGCCATTCGGCAAATTGCGCGTCCTTGACCCACCGATGGTGCGCGAGCGCGGTTGCGGCGGTGAGCCATCCGCAGTTCCGGCCCATGACCTCATGGACGATCAGCATCCGCGGGTTGGACGAATGCTCGGCAATGATGTTGCGTGCGTAAAGCGCGCCCTGCTCTGCGGCGCTCCACGCACCGAGCGTCTGCCTGATCGGCACCACGTCATTGTCGATGGTCTTGGGCAGCCCGACGACCGTGAGGCGGTAACCGTGGCTGCTGAGGTACGCCGCGAGGTCGGCGGCGGTGGTGTTGGTGTCGTCCCCGCCGATCGTGTGCAGGACGTCTACGCCGTCGCGCCGCAACTGCTCGGCGGCCACGTGCAGCGGGTCTTGCCCAGGTTCGACGAGTCCTCGCTTGATGCAGTCGTCGACGTTGGTGAGCCGGACTCGGCTGTTGCCAATGGGACTTCCCCCGAATGCGTGCAGTCTGCCGGCGGTGGCCCGCACCTTGTCGGTCACCTCCACCGACTTGCCGGTGAGCAGACCGGCATAGCCGTTCAAATAAGCGATGATCCGCACATCCGGCGCGACCTCCGTGTAATGCTCGATCAGGCCTCCGACGGCGGCGGAGAGGCAGGGGGCGAGACCGCCTGCGGTGAGCATGGCAACAGTGGTGACTGACACGCGTTCCCTTTGCCAACTCATTACCCTCCCGGCCAGAGCGATCACACATTGGCGCCTCACTGTCAGTGAATGTAAGGCCCCCTAATGACTGATCACGATACCTTCCGCACCGACACCCGCGCCTGGCTGGAGGCGAACTGCCCGGCCGAAATGCGCGAACCGGTCCGGTCCGAAGCGGACTTGTGCTGGGGCGGGCGGAACTGGAGCTTCCAGTCCGACGCGCAGAAAAACTGGCTGGAGGTCATGGCGGTGCGCGGCTGGACCGTCCCCGACTGGCCGAAGCCCTATGGCGGCGGTGGGCTGACGGGAGAGCAGGCGATCGTCCTCAAGGAGGAAATGCACCGGATCGGCGCGCGTTCGCCACTCACCAGCTTCGGGATCTCGATGCTCGGGCCCGCCCTTTTGAAGTTCGGGACCGAAGAGCAGAAGAAGCATTACCTGCCCCAGATCGCGCGCGGCGAGATCCGCTGGTGCCAGGGCTATTCGGAACCGGGCGCGGGGTCGGACCTCGCCGGCCTTCAGACCAAAGCCGAGGACAAAGGCGACCATTGGCTGGTCAACGGCCAGAAGGTTTGGACAAGCTATGCCGACAAGGCCGACTGGATTTTCTGCCTGGTACGGACCTCCACCGAATCGAAACAGGGCGGGATCAGCTTCCTCCTGTTCGACATGGAGACGCCCGGCGTTTCGACCAAACCGATTCTTCTGATCAGCGGCTCCTCGCCCTTTTGCGAGACGTTCTTCGACGACGTGCAGGTGCCCAAGGACCAGGTGGTCGGCGAGGTGAACAAAGGCTGGGACGTTGCCAAATACCTCCTCGGCCACGAGCGCGAGATGATCAGCGGCATGGGCCTTGGCGGCGGCGGGTCGCTGGGAGCGGCAGTGAAGCCGGCCGATCCAATGCTGCGCAGCGAGATCGCGGCGTTCGATATCGACGCGCTTGCTTTCCAGGCGATGAGCGAGCGCTTCACCGCCATGTGGAAAGCAGGCGAAGCGCATCCGGCGAGCCCGTCGATGATGAAATATGCCGGGACCGAATTGAACAAGCGCCGCAACGAGCTGGTGATGGCCGCGGGCGGATCGGGCGCGCTCGAGTGGGACAGCGAGCGCTCCAAGCACGGGAAAGCCGCGCGCGACTGGTTGCGCTCCAAGGGCAATTCGATCGAGGGCGGGACCAGCGAGATCCAGCTGAACATCGTCGCCAAGCACATCCTCCGGCTGCCGGGCGCCTGACATGCTACTGACCGACGACCAGAAGATGTTGCAGGAAACGGTGGCGAGTTTCCTCGCCGACGAGGGGAGCATCGCGAAACAGCTGCGCCACTGGCGCGATAGCGATTGCAGCGACGGCTTCGGCCATGCCTTGTGGAAACGGTTCGGCGAGCTCGGGCTGACCGGGATCCTAATCTCCGAAAACGCCGGTGGAATGGGGCTCGGCGCGACCGAGGCCGCACTCGTGCTGGAGGAGATCGGCCGAAACCTCACTCCGTCGCCCTTCCTCACGAGCGCCATGATGGCGGCGCGCGCCATTGAGGGCACGCAGCATTCGGAGCGGTGGTTCCCCGGGATCCTCACCGGCGAAGCGGTCCTTGCGCTGGCGATTGACGAGGGTCCGCGGCACGCGCCGGAGCAGACGGCGCTCGAGGCCAGGCGCCAGGGCAACGGCTTCGTCCTGAACGGCCGCAAGCAGTTCGTCCTGCAGGGCGATTCCGCCGACATGATCGTCACCGCCGCGCGGACGTCGGGTGCGCCGGGTTCCCGCGACGGGGTCACCTTATTCGCGGTTCCGCGGAGCACGGCCCAGATCGAGAACGTCACTCTTGCCGACAGTTCCAGGGCCGCGCGTCTGGCATTCGACGATGTCGCGCTCGATGCCGACTGTGTGGTCGGAGACGTGGACGGCGGCTGGAGACCACTCACTCGCGCCCTGGATGCCGGCCGTGCGGGAGCGGCGGCGGAGCTCGTAGGGGTCGCCACCGGCGCTTCGACCATGACCTTCGACTACCTTCGCCAGCGCAGGCAGTTCGGCAAGCTCATCGGTGAGTTCCAGGCGCTTCAGCACCGGGCTGCACACCTCTATGGCGAGATCGAGATCGCTCGCGCCGCCGCGCTAAAGGCTGCTGCGCTCATCGATTCCGGCGACGAGCGTGCCGAGCTTTACGTTTCCGTCGCGAAAGCCAAGGCGGCGGACGTGGCTTCCCTCGCGGTGCGCGAAAGCGTCCAAATGCACGGGGGCATCGGAATGACCGACGAGCATGACATCGGACTCTTCATGAAGCGCGAGGCGGTGCTCGGTGAGATGTTCGGAGATGTCTATTATCACCGTAACCGGGTTGCGGAGCTGAGCGGCTACTGAAAGTTCAGCTTTTGGCTTTGTAGCCGCCGATGATGCCCAGGATGAAGGACGTGGCGAGCGCGAGCTGCACCTTACCTTCCGGGTCGCTCCACCCGAAATAGGTGGCGCCCCAGCCGAACAGGGCAATGAACATGGCAATTGCAAGGCCGA